>JBKHCQ010000384.1:0-3604 GCA_046541755.1 Anaerolineales bacterium
GGGAGGTAGAAGCATGGCATTAGTCAAGGTACAGAATTTGGTCAAGCGATACACGCCAGAAGGCCCGAACGCGGTGGATGACATCTCGTTCGAGATCCAAAAGGGCGAGATTTTCAGCCTGTTGGGGCCGAATGGCGCGGGCAAGACAACGGCCATTTCGGTGATTAGCACGCTGCTGCCGCCCACGTCGGGCGCGGCCTACGTCAACGGGCACGATATCCGCGCCGAGCCGATGGCCGTGCGCGAGAGTCTGGGCGTCGTACCCCAGGAACTGGCGCTCTACGGCGATCTCACCGCGCTGGAGAATCTCCGCTTCTGGGGCGAGATGCGCGGCCTGACCGGCGATACGCTCAAGCGCGAGATCGATGAGAAGCTGGAGTTGACCGGCTTGACCGACCGCGCGCAGGATCGCGTGAACACCTATTCCGGCGGGATGAAGCGCCGCCTCAATTTGGCCGTGGGCCTGCTCGGCAATCCGCCGCTGGTGATGTTGGATGAGCCGACCGTCGCCATCGACCCGCAGAGCCGCCGCTATATCTTGGATTGGGTGACGCGGATGAAGGGCGAGGGGCTGACGGTGCTCTACACCACCCACTATATGGAAGAGGCGCAGGAGCTGAGCGACCGGATTGGCATTATCGATCACGGTAGATTGATCGCGCTGGGCACGTTGGATGAGTTGATCCAGTTGGTGGGCCAGCAGGAGACATTGATGCTCCAGTTATGGCAGAGCGATGGTCTGACCGAACTGAAGGAGGCCATCCAGTCGCTGGAGGAGGTGACGCGGGCCAGCATCCGCGAGGAGAGGTTGGTGCTCAACGCGCCCTCGGCGGAAGAGCTGTTGCCCGCTGTGTTGAGCAAAGCCTCCGCGCTGGATCTCAGCCTCCGCACCATCGAAATCCGCGAGCCGAACCTGGAGACCGTCTTCTTGCACCTCACCGGCCGCGCCTTGCGGGACTAGGGGAGTGTCAGATGCGTAAACTATGGATTTTGACCCTCAAAGAAATCAAACTCGCCTTTCGGGATCGCGGCCTGATCATCACGATGTTGGTCACGCCGTTGGTGATCACGCTGGTGATCGCCGGCGCCTTTGGGAACGGCGGCGGCTCTGGTCTGTCCGACATCCCCGTGCTTCTCATCAACCAGGACGCGGGCTTCTTGGGCGAGGAGTTGGTGGACATCTTCGCGATGGAGGAGATCGCCTCCCTCGTGGCGCTTGAGATCGTGCCCGACTCGCAGGAGACAGAAGCGGCGGCCCGCGCGCGCGTCGCATCCGACGAGGCGGCTGTGTTGGTCGTCATCCCGCCGGAGTTCAGCTCGCGGCTCTACCCCTTTGGGGAGACCGCGCAGGAGATCTTGGGCGTGGATTTCGAGACCTGGGGAGAGGGCGAGACGCCGGAGTTGACCGGGGCGCAGTGGCAGGCGCTCAGCATGGCCTACGTCCAATCCCAGCAAGCCCCCGCGCCCTCGGAACCCATCGAGGTCGAGTTGTACGCCAGCCCCGATTGGCGCATCAGCACGATGGTTGTCAAAAGCATCGTCACGCAGGGCCTCACGCAACTTCAGTTGACCACGCGGGGCTACGACGCCATCGTCTCGCGCATCATCAGCGCGCAGATGGCGTCGGGCGATCTCGCGATGAGCGGCCAGGACGACGACCAGGCGGCGCTTGCCGAGACATTCTCCGGCTTGGGCGGCAGTCAATCCGCCGCCGAGCTGGAGCAATCCTACGACCTGCCCATCCGCCTGCGGATCGAATCGCCGAGCGGGCGCGGTTTTAGCTGGCTCAGCTACTCCGCCGCGTCGCAGGCGATGATCTTCTTGATGTTTGCCGTCACTGCCGGCGGGCGGACGCTGTTGGCGGAGCAGGAGGGCGGCACGCTGCCGCGCCTGCTCATCACGCCCAACCCCTCGTTGACCATCCTCCTGGGCAAGATGGCCGGCATTGTTGTCACCGGGCTGATGCAGATGCTCCTGCTGTGGGGCGCGACCAGCCTGGTGGGCGCGTACTGGGGGGCGCCGGTGGCCGTGGCCATTTCGATAGCGGTGCTGGTGCTCTGCGCCTCCGGGGTGGGGGCGGTTATCTCGAGCTGGGCGCAATCACCGGGCCAGGCCGGCGCGATTGGCACCGCCTTCACCTTAGTCGCGGCGGCGCTCTCCGGGTCCTTTGTCCCGCGCTTCAATATGCCCGCGTGGGTGCAGACGGTGAGCCTCGTCACACCCAACGCCTGGGGCATCGAGATCTTCTCCAACCTCCAGAATGGCCGGAGCTTGCGGGAGATTGTTCCCCTGCTCGGCGGCGCCTTGGCGCTTACGGTTGTCTATTACGTCTTGGGCTTGATCGGTTTTCGCCGCCAATTTAACTAACCGGGAAAGAGGGAGAGATTTATAATGCGTAGAATTTGGTCGATGATCCGTAACGAATTTATGCGCGAATTCTCGTCGCCTATCACACTGGTCTTCTTCGTGCTGTTGCCGCTGCTCTTCACGGCGGCGGTGAGCACCGGTCTCTCCGGTATGAATTCGAGCAACGAGGACGAGGTCGAGGAGGCGCGGGGGAATTTATACGTCAAGCAAGAGGACGAGGGTTTGATGAGCGCGGCGTTGCTCGATGTGCTGGCGATGGTCAATTTGGACGCGCAGGTGGTCGCGGAATTGCCGGAGGAGAGCTATGGATTGGAGACGCCGCCGGCATTTTCGGAGCAGGTGTTAGCGGGCGAGACCGTCACGCTGACGCTGCACACGCTCCCGGCCAGCAGCGGCAGCACCGCCGTTGAACAGGCCGTGCAATCGGCGCAGGGGCAGTTGGGCGGCGCGGTCTTAGTCGCCTCGATGGGCTTGGAGCAGGGCCGGGAGGCCGAGATTTTCGCCTCGGAGGCGGAGGAGCGCGAATTCTTCCGTGAAATCTTGGATGAAATGTTGGAGAGCTTAGCAAATCCGGCGGCGATTCCCCAGGTCCGGTGGCCAGAAGGCACAACCGCTGAAGCGCAGGCCAACGACATGGTCTCCAGCGTGGAGCAAGGCTCCGCCGGCCAGTTGGTCACCTGGGTGCAGATCACGCTCCTTGGCGCGGCGGAGGTACTGGTGGATGAGCGGCTGCGCGGCACGCTCAAGCGGATGCTGGTGATGCCCGCCTCGCGGAGTCACATCCTGCTGGGCAAACTCACCGCGCGATTGGCGCTGGGCCTGGTGCAGATCACGATTCTGCTCGTCGGCGGCAGCGTGATCTTCGGCGTGGGGTGGGGGCGCGCGCCGCTGGCCGTTGGCGCGATCTCGCTGGCGTTCGCGCTCGCCACGGTGGGCCTGGGCATGCTGCTGGCGACCTTTGTCCGCTCGCGGGGCCAGGCCAGCAGCGTCGTCGTCGGGTTCTCGATGGCGATGGCCGCGTTGGGCGGCGCGTGGTGGCCGATAGAGGTCACGCCGGAGCTTTACCAGCAGATCGTGCAGGTACTCCCCTCCACCTGGGCGATGCGCGCCTATGGAGATGTGCTGGCGCGCGGCGCGACGCTCGTGGATGTCCTGCCGCACATCGGCGTGCTGCTGCTCTTCGCGGCGCTCTTCACCGGCGCCGGGATGTGGCGCTTCAAGGATTACGAGTGAGGGT
>JBKHCQ010000385.1:0-3603 GCA_046541755.1 Anaerolineales bacterium
AGGAAACACCCAGAAAACAACTAGGAGATATTATGATGAGGCACAAGCCGCGCGTTCTGTTTCTGTGTACCCATAACTCAGCCCGCAGCCAGATAGCCCAGGCCTTTCTGCGCAAGTATGGAAGCGACCTCTTCGAGGCGCACAGCGCGGGACTCGAGCCTACCAACATTCATCCTTTGACGCTTGAGGTGATGCAGGAAATCGGCATCGATCTGTTAAGCGAGGGTCACCGGTGCAAAGGGCTTGATGAATACCTCATGAAGATTCATATCGGCTATTTGATCACCGTATGCGCAAATGCAGAAGCTAAATGCCCCATCTTCCCCGGCGTCAGCGTTCGAGAATACTGGGGATTCGATGATCCGGCCGCCTACGAGGGGCCCCGCGAGGCGCGGTTGGCGAAGTTCAGGGAGACCCGGGATGAGATCGAAGACCGGGTGCGGGCCTTCATTACGAAAGAGACCACGACCGCCGACGCGCGCCTCGACCGGCGGCCTGCTTAGCGCGCTCGGCTCTACAGGAGTTCGCTCGGGGGCGGCCGCCTATGCCCCATCCGCAACCCCGTAACGACGCCAAAAAGGTCTGTAATCCCCACAAACACACCAATCTTCGCCGATTTTGGGGCTGCTTAGGGAGTTGTCAGGCAAAATCCAAAAGACCCTCGCCCTTAAATACTGCTCCTCTTTCTTGCCTTGCAACACGATAGGTTGTAAAATGTTGGTAAGTCCCACCGTTGTTTAACGTCTCCCCCCCTCTGGCTTTCAATGACGCCCATAAAAAACCAACGCAGAGGCGCAAAGATGCAAAGTCGCTAAGAAAAGGAAAGTCTTCAATTATATCCAGTTGCGCATCCGGCGGATGTTCTCCCACACCCACTGACTCGCCTCCATAATCAAAGAGAAATCAAGGAGAAATCAAGGAGAAATCAAGGAGAAATTGATGTCCGCACTACCGATTACCCATATCACGTTGTACAAGCACGGCGTGGGCTTCTTCGAGCGCCGGGCGCAGGTGGACGGCGAGGAAGTCATCCTGAGCTTCCGCGTCGCGGAGATGAACGACATCCTCAAGAGCCTCACGGCGGTGGATTGGGGCGGCGGGCAGGTGCTCGGCATCGATTACGCCACGCCCCAGAGCCGCGAGGAGCGCCTGGCCGGCTGCTCCATCCGCCTGGGCGACCGGCGCAGCGCGCGCGACCTGCTCATCGGGCTGCGCGGGCGGCGCGTGACCCTCGCCCGCGCCGAGGCCGAGCCGCTCACCGGCACACTCGTCGGCGTGGATGAGCCGCCGGAGCGCCATCCGTTGGATTCGGCCCTGGTCTCGCTGCTGCTCGACGGCGCGGCAGAGGTGCTCACCATCCCCCTGAGCGCCATCACCGGCGTGGATATCCGCGACGATCAAGGCGCGGCGGATTTGCGCTTCTTCCTGGAGACCGCGCTCACGCAGGATGAGTACCGCCGCGTCACCGTGCGCCTCACTCCCGGCGACCACGACCTCTCCGTGAGCTACATCGCGCCCGCGCCCACGTGGCGCATCAGCTACCGGATGCTCATTGAAGAGGGGAAGGCCCTGCTCCTGGGCTGGGGCATCTTCGACAACCGCCTGGAGGAGGACCTCAAGGGCATCTCGCTCTCGCTGGTGGCGGGGATGCCGATCTCGTTCGTCTACGACCTCTACACGCCCTTCACGCCGGAGCGCCCGGTGGTGGAGGAGGAACAGCGCGTGGCAGCGGCCCCGGTGGCGTTCGGGGGCGCGCGGGCCGGGAGCGTCGGGGTCGGTCGGGATATGGAGGCGGCTTTTGGGATGGCGGCCCCGGCGATGGCCGCGCCCCCATCCGCCCCGATGCGCCAGGCGATGCGGCGCGAAGACCTCGCCGCCGCGCAGACCGTCGCCACGACCGGCGAATCCCTGGGCGAACTCTTCCAGTACGTCATCCAGACCCCGGTGACGGTGGGGCGCGGCCAATCGGCGATGGTTCCCGTCGTCTCCGCCAACCTCGATTACCACAAGGACCTGCTCTACAACGGGCGCAAGCTGCCGGAGCACCCCGTCGCCACGCTGCGGATGAAGAACGCCTCCGGCCTGACCCTGGAGCGCGGCCCGGTCACGGTGCTGGATGGCGGGGAGTACGTGGGCGAGGCGGTACTGCCCTTCACGGCCTCCGGCGCGGAGATCGTCGTGCCCTACGCGGTCGAACTCAGCCTCACCGCGCGCGAATCCAGCCGCTCCAGTCGCGAGACGCGCGGCCTGAACATCAAGGACGGCTACGTCCACTTCGAGGAGTGGGACATCCGCCTCCGCGAATATCGCCTGAGCAGCAAGAGCGGCGAAGCGATGACGGTGCTGGTGGAGCATCCCCGCGCCGCGACCTACGACCTCTTCGACACGCCGGCGCCGAAAGAGACCACCGACGACCACGTCCGCTTCGAGGTGGAAGTGGCGGCGTGGGGCGAAGCTGTGCTCACGGTCAAAGAGCGCCGCCTGATCCGCCGCCGCGAGGAGCTGCACAAGCAGAGCCATCACAACCTGCAAGCCTACCTGCGGCAGGGCCTCATCGACCGCCGCGTCCACGACCAGGTGGTCAAGCTACTAATGCTCTTCGACTCCATCGGAGATTATGAGAAGAAACTGGCCGAGATCACCCAGGAGCGCAAGAGCGTCTACAAAGCGCAACAGCAGATCCAGGGCAATCTGGGCGCGCTGGGCCAATCGGCCAAAGAGCGCGGGCTACGCGATCAGTACGTGGATCGCTTGCAGGCCACCGAGACCCAATTGCGCGAGTTGGAGCGCCGGGAAAGCGAACTAAAGGCAAATATCAGGGCCGTAGAGAACGACATCGTGGCGCGGATCAAGGCGTTGGGATAGGTGTAGAACATTCCGAGCATCTTTGCAGCGCCAAGACGCCCTGGGGACGAGGCTTGGCGCTTGACCCATAAGACTGAAGGGGAATATCCTAATAAAGTCCTAAAATCACTTGACAATCTTATCTAAAGGAAGTATAATTCTTAAAGATAATAATTATTGATAACAGAAACCGTGATATCCTATGAAGGACTCCCCAAACGACAGATTTGAAGACCTCATAACCAAATTCCGCGAGCAGGGGTATCGAATGACGCCCCAGCGCATGGAGATTCTGCGGCTGCTGGCCGCCAGCAACACGCATCCCAGCGCGTTGCAACTCCACGAGCGGATCAAGGAAAAATTCCCCACCACCAGCCTATCCACAGTGTATAAGACCTTGGATGTTCTGAAGGAGATGGGGGAGGTTGTGGTGTTGGGATTCAGTGGGGATGACACGCACTACGATGCCGCGGGATCAACCGAGCACCCGCACCTGATTTGCCTCAAGTGCCGCAAGATCATCGATGTAGAAACGTCCTCGTTGCAAGATCTGTTCCAAGAAATCCAAACAGAAGTCACCGAACATTCCGATTATCAAATTATCTCTCATCGCGTGGATTTCTTCGGCATCTGCCCGGAATGTCAAAAGGGCATGGGGGACAAGATAGACAACGGAAGCTAATATGTTCAACTTATCCACGCCCTGTAGCGGGCGTGGATATGCTATAAATCTTTCACCACATAGTTCAAGGAGATAGT
>JBKHCQ010000386.1:0-3600 GCA_046541755.1 Anaerolineales bacterium
GTCTCTGCGTCATTGCGTTTATTGGCTCTTATGGGTATTTAGGTGAAGCTCGTAGTAGCCCGCAGATAAATCGCGGGCTAGAAGCTAAAGTCGGCTCGAAGCCGACTGGCATGGATGAGGAGGCCCGGCATTGAGTCGGTCTTTAGCCGACTTCAGCTTTCAGACGGGTAGTTCACTACCCGGCCACCTGGCAAGTCTCTCATACATCAAGCTATTTCACCTATTTACCCACATGAGCCGCGTTTATTTTCCTCGGTTGAGTCAGTCGTTATCAAGCAGGAATGAGCCGCAGGGTGATGATCTCGTAAGGCGTGAAATCGAACGTCACGCGCCGGCCATCCGGCGCGAGGGGATCTTCGTCCTCCTCCAGCAGATTCGTCCGCCACGCCGCCGCGAGGGGGACATCGCCCACGAGCGTCGCCCGCCCGCGTTGACGCTGGCTTTCGTAGAGGCGGACAATCAGCCCGCGCCCGTCCTCGGCCTGCTTGACCGTCTCGATGACGAGGTTGGGGCGATTGGAGCGGATGACGGATGACGCATGGCGCATGGCGGCGGGCCGGGGATTGGTGTAGGCGATGAGGGGATCGTTCAAGGCGTAGGCCGCACCGATGGTCGTCTCGTCCCAACTGCCGGCGTGGGGCAGCAGGCTGTAGGTGAAGTGATGCTCGCCCTGATCGGCCTCCGGGTCCGGCTCGGTGGGGCTGCGCAGCAGGCTGAGGCGCATCACGTTGCCGTGGACGTCGTGCCCGTATTTGCAGTCGTTGAGCAGACTGACGCCGTAATCCCCCTCGCTCAAATCGATCCACTTCTGGGCGCAGACCTCGAAGCGCGCCCAATCCCAACTGGTGTTGCGATGCGTGGGACGCTGGACGTTCCCCCATTGGATCTCGTAGGTCGCGACCGGGGAGAGAATCTCCACCGGGAACGCCGCCTTGAGCAGGATGTGGCGCTCGCGCCAATCGATGGTCGTCTCGAAATCGATGCGGGGGCTGTTGTGGGTCAGCGAGATGCGCTGGACGTACTCGCTGTGCAGGATGCGCCGCCGAATCTCCAGCGTGGCGCGCAGCGGCCCGGCCTCAATCACCTTGATCCCCCCTGTGGACGGGGCCGGATCGGCGCGCCACATCTTCTCCTCGAAGAAAATATCCACGTCCCAGGCGTCCCAGTTGAGCGGGCGATCCTCGAAGGCCTGGAATTGATTCGCCGCCGCGCCCGGCGCCAGCACCTCGCGCGCGTGAGCCTTGTCGTAGATGCGCGTGATGTCCCCCTCGGCGTTGAACTCGACCCGCACCTTGGCATTCTCCAGATGCGTCGCCGAAGCAGTCAACGGGGATGAGGCTTCTGGAGGCGCGCCCTCAACCATCGTAATCGCCAGCGGCGTGACGCTGTACGGCGGCAGTTCGCCGGCAGCGATCCACGTACCCCGCTCACTATCTTGCGTCCAAACCGGCGTCCCATCCGGGCGCGCGAGGCGCTGATCCGCCGATAGTTCGCCATCCCAAAAAGCCAAATCCTGCCGGGCAAAGCTGGTGGGGTTGACGAGAAGCAGATCGCCGCCCGCGGCCTGGGCAATCACGCCCAACGCCTCCGCGCGGATGTCCCCGGCGGTGGCCTGCACCTCGGCATACTGGGCCAGCGCCTCCTCGTAGACCAGCCCGATGCTGCTGCCGGGGATGATGTCGTGGAATTGGTTGAGGCAGACCAACTGCCACGCTCCGCGCAGCTTCTCCGTTGGATAGTGATAGTTCGCGTCCAATTGGGCCGCCCACGCCGCCAAGAACTCCGCATCGTGGAGGGCAAATTCGCTCTTGCGATTGGCGCGCTTGGTGCGTCCCTGCGTGGTGTAGGTGCCGCGATGGATCTCCAGGTAGAGTTCGCCATCCCAGATCGGCAATCGATCCCCAACCTGCGCCTCCAGCGTGCGGAAGAAGTCGCCCGCGCCCAGTTGATGCACGCGCGGCGTCGCCGGGAAGTTCTTCATCTCGCGCAGATTCTCCAACATCTCGCGCGTGGGGCCGCCGCCGCCATCCCCGTAGCCGAAGGTCAGCAGCCACGGCGCATCGCTCAGATCCTTCTGCGCCGCGTTCGTCCACGTGCCGATCACGTCCGTGGGGCGGGCGGGCGAATTGTACGTGCTGAAGAAGCCGGGTAATTCATTCTCCTGCGCCATGCCAAAGTGGGTGAGCACGCGCGTGCCGTCGATGCCCTGCCACCAGAAGCTCTCGTGCGGCAGGCGATTGTACTGGTTCCAGCTCAGCTTGGTGGTGAAGAAGTAGCGCAAGCCCGCCTGGCGGATCAACTGGGGCAGGCTCGCCGCGTAGCCGAAGACATCCGGCAGCCAGAGCACGGGCGCCATCGCCTCCGCGCCGAAGTGCTCGCGGAAGAAGGTCTGGCCCAGGGTGAATTGGCGCGCCAGCGATTCCGCGCCGGTGATGTTGCAATCCATCTCCACCCACGTGCCGCCGATGGGTTCCCAGCGGCCCTCGGCCGCGCGCTGCTGCACCGCCGCGAAGAGCGCGGGATCGTCCTCCTGCACGAAGGCGTAGAGTTGGGCCTGGCTCTGCGAGAAATGATAGTCGGGGAATTGCTCCATCAGCCGGAGGACGTTGTAGAAGGTGCGGCGCGTCTTTCGGCGCGTCTGCGCCAGCGTCCAGAGCCACGCCACATCGATGTGAGCGTGCCCGGTGGCGACAAGATCGACGCCCAGCGCCGGCCCCGCCGCGACGATGCCATCGCGCAGCACGTCGTGGGCCGCCGGGACAGTGGCGTAGAAGCGCGCCCCGAAGGGTTCGCGCGTGTCCAGGGCCTGGAAGGCCTCGTCCAGCGCGGTGAGGAGTTGCGCGCGCGCGGGATCACGCGCCTCCAATTGCTCGGCCACGCCCAAGGCGACGCGGGCCGTGGCGATGAAGGCGCGCGTCGGCGGATCGATCTGGACGACAGCGCACGGCTGCATCAACACGCGCTCGCCGGGACGCGCCAACAGCCAGCCCATCCAGCCGTGAAGGGTCAGCGTGTGCGAAGCGCCATCGCGATAGCGGTCGGGCAATCGAATCTCCTGGTGGTGGCGGTCGCAGGCCGCCAGCGGCTCGCCATCGACGTAGACTAACGCCTCCGGATGGCTGAAGTCGTTCGTCTCGCCGATGGGGAGATAGAGCGCCGCCGGGCGCCCGGCCTCCCACTCGGCGGGAATCTCAAAGGCGCCGCGCAGGACGAAATCGGCCAACGGCTCGCCCCAGTAGGCCGGCGGCCGGATCGTCTCGCCCTGCGCAGCCTCCGAGGGAGCAAGTGATGGCATCTCATCCGGGCCGGCTAATTGCTGGTATCGAAACGGCGGCAGCGGCACGCGCGCGCGGTGAACCAGCGGTGTGATCAAGGCCAAACGTTGGGCAATCTTCTCAGCGGTACGACGGATTTCGTGTTTCAAGGCGTCCTCCTTAAAAACAGTTGAAGGTTACAAGTTGGTTACTATCACAGAGTATTTCGCCACGCGCGCCCGGCGACTAAAGTCGCGGCGACACCTACGAAGTCGGCCTTCGCCGACTCTCTGAGCACTTTCTAGCTACGATTCACTGCGAATTCGCCAATTAAATGCTTGTTTTG
>JBKHCQ010000387.1:0-3571 GCA_046541755.1 Anaerolineales bacterium
CAACCCGGCGTTATCGTCTTTACCGCCACCGTCGTCGCTGAATCCGAAGACCCCGTAGTCAACACCGTGATCGCGACGGCCGACAATGCCGAAGCTGCGTCCGCGACCGCTGAATTCTCCTTCCCCGGCAAGACCCACATCTTCCTACCGCTAGTGATGAAGCACTAGCGTCGGGCTATTCGTATCACTCAGATGCCCCTGGAGAACTCTCTCCAGGGGCATTTTTTCTTATCAAAACTTGGCTTGTCGTGAAATATAAATCCCATAGAATGGGGATTGGTCAGTCATAGCATTCAAATCAACCGTAGCTGTTTAGTCTCGTGAGTGGATGTTCCCAGAACTTCAAAAAAGCTCTCAGTCCCCGTCCCCGGGGACGTTTACAAAGCATCTTCGATCTGCTCAAACGCCCTCGGGGACGAGGGCTTGGAGCGTTGCTCATAAGACTAAACTGTTACAATCAACCCATCAAGTCAACCAATAAGGAGAAATATTGTAATGAAGAAAACGAGATGGATTCATATCATTGGAGCGCTGGCGATGGCCCTGATGGCCTGGCTCGCGATCTGGGCGTTTGTTCTGAGCGCAACACCCACATCGGCCACGCCGGCGGCGACGTGCCCCACGGCGCTCTTTTTCTCGGAGTACATCGAGGGCAGCAGCAACAACAAGGCCATCGAAATCTACAATGGCACCGGCGAAGATGTCACGATGACCGATTACTATTCGATTGCGTTATTTAGTAATGGTAATACCTTCCCTGGCAGTACGCTGGATTTGACCGGCGTGCTGGCCGCGGGTGAGGTCTACGTCATTGCTGATTCTCAAGCAGATGCGGATATCTTAGATGAAGCGGATACTACATCTGGCGTCGCATTGTTCAACGGCAATGACGCGCTGGTGCTGTACAAGGATGGTGTGGTTGTGGATGCCCTTGGGCAGGTTGGGAACGATGCCTATTGGGGAGCTGAGGTCACGCTGGTCCGCAAACCTAACGTGATGCAGGGCGATCCGGTGGAAGATGATGCCTTCGATCCGGCGATTGAGTGGGATGAGTACGCTCAGAATACGTTCGATTACCTGGGTAGCCACACAATGGATCCTTGCGACACGGCGTTCTCTATCTCCAAATCCGCGCCGGCCACCGTGGCCCCGAACGAGGCCTTTACCTACACGCTCATCGTCAACAACAACACCGGCGTCACGCCCGCGACGACGACCATCACCGATGTCGTGCCTTCTGGCGCGGCTTTTATCGCGGCCTCCGATGGCGGCGCCGAGTCGGGCGGCGTCGTCTCCTGGGATGTGAGCAATTTCGCGGATGGCGCTACGCTTACCCGCACCTTTCGCGTGACAGCGACCGGCACGCAGGAGATCCAGAACATCGATTATGGCGTCAACGGCAGTGACGATTGGCCCACCACCACGTTAGGCGTGCCCGTCACCACCCAGGTGCTCGCGGACTTGCTGATCGACAAATCCGCGCCCGCCACTGCATCAGAAGGCGATGTCTTCACCTACACGTTGACCATCACCAACGAGTTGGGCTTTACGCTGAACGATGTTCTCATTACCGACGCCGTGCCCTCGAACGTCGCTGTAGCTTCGGTGTTGGACGGCGGCGCGGATGTCAACGGCGTGATCAGTTGGACGGTCGCGTCCCTGGCGCACCAGGCCGAGGTTGATGTTCGCTTCGTGGTGACGGCCACCGACCTCAGCAGCCCCATCCTCAACGATGATTATGCCGTCTCGGCGGCGAATTACACGACGCCGACCTTCGGCGCCCCGGTCGAAACCTCCTCTGGCGGCCTGCGCATCTATCATCTCCAGGGCGAGGGCGATGTTAGCCCTTACGTGGGCCAAACGGTCACGGTGGAGGGCATCGTGACAGCCGATTTTCAAGCGAGCGACGAGTTGGAAGGCTTCTTTATGCAAGATCCCTTTGGGGATAACAATCCGGCGACCTCCGATGGTATCTTCGTCTACTCGACGCAAGCCGTGGACTTGGGCGACCGAGTCGAAGTGACCGGCATCGTGGCCGAATACAACGAGCTGACGGAGATCAGCTCTGTCTCCAACATCACCCTCATCAGCACAGGCGCCACCATCGAGCCGACGGAGATCACTTTGCCGGAGATGGTCAACGATGAGATGGAGCGCTATGAGGGTATGCTGGTCACCCTCCCGCATACGTTGACCGTGCAGCAGAACTATTTTCAGGGGCGCTATGGACAGGTCACGTTAGGCTCCGGCAACCGGATGTACCAGCCGACCCATCTGCACGAGCCGGGCAGCACCGCCTACTGGGATCAAGTGGATGAGAACGCGCGTCGCCTGTTGGTCTTGGACGACGGCAGCAGTGATCAGAATCCCGATCCCATCCCCTACATCGGTATCAGTGACACGCTGCGGGCCGGGGACATCGTATCGGCAGGTATGATCGGCGTGCTGGATCAAGGCCCTATCAATAACTCAAGCACTACCGATTACCGGCTCCACCCGACGGAAAACGTCACCATCGACCGGGTCAACGAGCGCCCGGCGACGCCGCCGGATGTGGGCGGCAGCTTGCAGGTCGCCAGCTTCAACGTGCTCAACTACTTCACCACGTTCGGAGAGCGTGGCGCGGACAATCAAGCCGAGTTTGACCGTCAGCGCACCAAGATCATCACCGCGTTGGTCGCGTTAGATGCGGACGTGGTGGGCCTGATGGAGATCGAAAACAACGGCTATGATACGGTCGGCGCCATCTACGATCTAGTAGACGGCTTAAATGAAGAGGCCGGCGCCGGGGCCTACGCTTTCATCGATCCCGGCGTGGCGCAAATCGGCGATGACGAGATCGCCGTAGGCCTGCTCTATCAGTCGGCCAGCGTGACACCCGTTGGCGCGGCTGCGATTCTCGATGATTCTTTCGACTCCGCTTACAACGAAAATAAAAATCGCCCCGCGCTGGCCCAGACCTTCGAGGAGAACACCACGGGCGAGCGTTTCACCGCTGTCGTCAATCACCTCAAATCCAAAGGCTCGCCCTGTGATAGCCTCGGCGATCCCGACATGGGCGATGGGCAGGGCAACTGCAACCTCACCCGCACCAGCGCGATGTCGGTCGAGATCTCGTGGCTGGCGACCGATCCCACCAACAGCGGCGATCCCGACTTCATCATCATCGGCGACTTAAATGCCTACGTGATGGAGGACCCCATCAGCGTGGCCAAAAACGCGGGCTACACTGATCTGCTCGGTGCTGCGGATTACAGCTATATCTTCGATGGAGAATCGGGCTATTTAGATTATGCGCTGACGAACGACAGCCTGACAGCGCAGGTCGCCGGCGCCGAGGTGTGGCACATCAATGCCGACGAGCCGTCGGTCATCGACTACAACACTGAGTATAAGTCCCAAGACCTCTACGCGCCGGACGCCTATCGTTCCTCCGATCACGATCCGGTGCTGGTGGGGCTGAACCTCCTCGAGCAGACCGTGCTGACCATTACCAAGGCAGTTATCCCCACCACAGATGTGATCGTGGGCGATACCGTGACCTACGTCATCACGCTGGAGAATATCGGCG
>JBKHCQ010000388.1:0-3562 GCA_046541755.1 Anaerolineales bacterium
CTTACTCGACGACGATCACCGCCGGCACCGGCCCCAGCGAATCGAGCGGGGGCGAGGAGGGCAAGCGCGTCCCCGCGGCGACCCAAAGTCCGGTCGATGTCCCGCCGTCTAAGTTGAGCGCGATGTCCAGGTCGAGATCGGCGGTCGTGAGCCACGCGGAGAGCGCGTGCAACGTGAAGTAGCCGCGCGGCGCCGCCATCAGTAGGATGCGACCGGCGCGATCTTTGGCGATCACGGAGCGGCGCGCGCGGGCGCCGTTATCCGCCGCGAGGGGAAAACCCAACGCACCGCCGGGTTTAACCAGGAGCGGGAAGCTCTGCACCGCGCCCGCCAACGGTTCGGTGGGATCGTAGGGGTGTTGGCGCAACCAGCGCAGATCGGGCGCCCCCGCCGGGGAAACGGTGAACATCCCGGCAAAATCCGCGTAAGGCGTACCGAAGCGCTCGCCGTTGCTGATGATCAGTCCGGTCGCTTCGTAGGTCTCGGTGAAGTAGCCCGCGTTGATCGCCGCGCGGACGCCCGTCTGCTCGCCCCAGACGCTGACTGGGCGGGGATCGCCGGGCGTGTAGATAACGCGGAATCGCGCCTGGGCAGGATCGACGCGCAGGATCGTGACGCGCTCGGTCAGCTCACCCAACTCGACGTTGAGGCTCCGCTGTTCGAGGCCGTCATCCACAGGTTGCCAGCCGGTGTCGGGATCTAGGGGCGTCGGCGAGGGGAAAGGGGTTGCAGTGGGCGGCGATGTCGGGGTTGATGTAGGCAACGGCGTCGCGGTGGGGCGCCATTGCGCCACGGTACAACTCAGCGCAAAGAGCCATAATCCCCACACCACCCAGGTTCGATGGTCCTTCATCGTGGGTTATTTTGCTTCGTTGGGCCGCGCTACCCGTCCGATGAGATCATAGACCATCGCATCCGTCACCTCGACCGTGACGAGGCGATGCGTGGGCAATTCCTCGCGGATAAGCACCAGGCCGTCGATCTCCGGCGCGTCGCGGTAGGAGCGCCCCACGGTCAGATTGTCGCCCGCGCCCTCCAGCAGCACCTCCAGCCGCTTGCCCACGAACGACAGGTTCTTCTTGTGGGAGATCGTCTGCTGCGCGACCATCAGGGCCTCGTAACGCTCTTCTTTGACCTCCGGAGGGACATCGTCGTCGAGATCCGCGGCGGGCGTGCCGACCTCCTCCGAGTAGGTGAAGACGCCCATTCGATCAAAGCGCATCTCGTTGACGAAGCCCAGCAAGGCGCGGAACTCCTCCTCCGTCTCGCCGGGGAACCCGACGATCATCGCGGTGCGAATAGCGACATCGGGAATGCGCGCGCGCAGGTCGGCGATCCTCCGCCGGACGCTCTCCACATCGGCGGGGCGTCGCATCCGCCGTAAGACATCGGGGTGCGCGTGCTGGAGTGGAATATCGATGTAGTTCAGGATCTGCTTGTGCTGCACGATGGTATCGACCAGCCTTGGGGTGATGAAGCCGGGAAAGGTGTAGAGCACGCGAATCCACGGCAGATCGGGGACTTCGACGACCAATTGCTCCAGCAGCTTGGCCAGGCCGTCTTCGACGCCAAGATCCAGCCCGTAAGCGGTCGCGTCCTGGGCGATGAGGTTGATCTCTAGGACGCCCAATTCTTGCAGTTGGCGCGCATCGTCGAGAACAGCATCCATCGCGCGACTCACCGCCGCCCCCTTGATCCCCGGAATCGCGCAAAAAGCGCATTGACGGCTACAACCATCGGCGATCTTGAGGAAGGCGCTGGGGCCGGAGATCACGTAACCGGGCACAGCGGCCTCCTCCGGCAACATAAAAGGCCGTTCTTGGATCAATTCGTAGATTGAGCGCTCATCTTCATCCTCAGACAACAACTGCTCGACCAGGGGCGCGATCCCCGGCCAGGTGCGCGTGCCGATCACGGCATCCAGCGCCGGGACGGCGTCCAGCAACCAATCGGGCGAACGCTGCGCCCAGCATCCTGCCGCGATGAGCCGCTGCTCCGGTCGCATCTGCGCCGCGAGCGCCTGGAGGATCTCGAAGGACTCTTCACGCGCCAATGCGATGAATCCGCAGGTGTTGACGATAAGGACATCGGCCTCGTTGGGATCAAGTGTGGCCTCGTAGCCGGCGCGTTGCAGCAAGAGCCCCATCGCGTTGGAATCGACCGTATTCTTCGGGCATCCCAGCGACACGATGTAAAAGCGAAAGGGGCGCTGAGCGCCCCTTGAAGAGTTTGGCTGATGATAATTCATGGTTCCTCCAACGATATTTCGCCGGTGGGCGACCAGGCCCGCCGGACAATCTCTCCCTGCTCGCCTAACACCCCCCAATCGGCGCCGTTGATGTAGAGACGGAAGGCTCCGCCGTTCCCGGTCGAAACGATGATAATCTCCTGGGCCGAGGTTTCCAGCGCCTGGCCGGTCTCCGCGACGCCCTGAAATTCGATCCCTTCATCGGCAGAAAGGCTCACCCAGGCATGCTCCTGCACCACCAACCGGATATGCACCAGGCCATCCTGCGCCGGGACAAACTCCGGCGCGGAGTCCGAGGTCCCTTCCGGCGTGAGCGTCGGAGTGGCGTCCGAGACGGTCGGCGTGACAGCAGGGTCGGGCGGCGGCGCATTCGAGGGGGAGATGAGTTGAAGCCAAACAAAGCTGCCGAGGGCGATCACAATAAAGAAGGCCAACATGCCTAACAAAAAGATCATCACATTGGTGGGGATCGAGCGCGATTGGGCTATCCTCTCCTCCGTTTCGGAGGGCGGGGGCGCGAAGACCGCTGGGCGGTCGGCGAATCGCCGTTGGGCGCTCTCTGAGGTCTGGCGCATCCGGGGTTGAATCGGACGGCCTTGAACCTCGGCATCATAACGATCCAGGACATCTTCGACGGGTAGACCTAGGAAGCGGGCGTAGTTGCGCAAAAATCCACGCGCTTGAATCTCGCCGGGTAACGCGGCATAGTCGCTCACCTCTAAGGCCTGAAGATAACGCTTGCGAATTCGCAAGGCCTCCTCAGCCTCCTCCAGGGTAAGCTGGTGAGATTCACGCGTGCGGCGCAACCACACCCCCAGGCCGTCGTTCATTCACTCTCCTCTTCTTCAACGACGACCCGGACCTGCCCCTCCACGCCACCCGCCAGATTGAGATCTACCAGATAGATGCCCAACTCGCGGATTGGCTCCGCTAAATCGACCTGACGCTTATCAAAAGGCTCCTCCAAGATGCGCCCGATCCGCTCAGCGATGTTTGCAGCCGTCACGGAGCCATAAAGGCGGTCGTGCTCGCCGGCCTTGGCCTTAAAGCGCAGGGGCTGCCCCTTCAGGCGTTCGGAGATCTTCTCCGAACGAATGCGCAGTTGCTCTTGCCGCTCCCGCTCAGACGCCCGCTGCTGCTTCGCGATATTGACTTGCTTCGCCGTGGCGCGAACGGCCAATCCTTGAGGTAGAAGATAATTTCGGGCATAGCCATCCGACACCTCTTTGATCTCGTTGGCGCGTCCTAGATCTGCCACATCACGTTTAAGTACGATTCTCATTGTAACTATTCCTCCTAAAACTAATGTTAATA
>JBKHCQ010000389.1:0-3541 GCA_046541755.1 Anaerolineales bacterium
CTAGGCTGGATATTTCTATGGTATCATAAGGGCAGGAGGAAATGTTAACTTGATCGAGCAAGTTGTCGAACTATGCCAGGCGAGCGTCACGTTGCCATGGCATACCATACTATCGCGGGCTTTGCCCCTCATTGCGGAGGCGGCGCCCGCGTCACGCGCGACTTTGACCTTGCTCGATGAGAATCAGACGCCGATTACACGTTTCACATTCCCTCAGGACGATGCGGCGGACTGGGTATCCGCGTGGATTTATCAAATGCCGCCCGAACCTGCCCCGCCGTTCGCGCGCGTGGAGATCAACGCGCTTCCCGATCCGACCAGGCGCGAGACCTTGGCGCGCGTGCTGGCCCTGTTGACCCCCGTAATCCACAGCGCGGCGCTGGAGCGCAGTCGAGTCACGTCGTCCGATGCAGCCGCGTTCGCTATACTCTCCGAAGAGCAATTCACGCATCTCCTCATCCAACTGACGCAGATAATCCCCAATGACGCCAGCGACGTCATCTTATTTCAAGATGGCGAGATGCAGATTGTGGGACACGTCGGTTCGCCGCTGACGATAGCTCCAGCGGCAGACAGAACTACAGACGATCAAGCCGGCCATCGCGCTGTCGGCGCCTGGCATCCGGTGGAACGTCAAATCCTGACGTCGATAATCGAGCAGCCGCAACATAAACCCATCATCGTGAACGACACTCTCCAACATCCCGCTGGGGCAGAGATCAAAGGCCAACCCGGTTATCGTTCCTATACCGCCGCGCCCATCTTGAGCGGCGACGACGAAGACGAGCTACTGGGCTGCATCAGCGTGAAAGATAGCGTTCCCGCCGTGTTCGAGCCTCGCCACATCCAATCGCTGCGACGCTTTGCTGCTTACGCCGGCGTGATCTTCCAGACATTCCGGCGTTACCAGCAGGGGCAACTTCGCGCCGAGGATATGACACTGCTTACCACCATCTCCAACCTGCTGACGATGCCGGTCGATTTTCACAGCGCTATGCAGCAAGTCTTGGAGCTGATCAAGAAGCATCTGAGCGCCGCAGCCGTCTGGATCAAGTTATTGGATGTCAACGGCAGTGAGATGTGCGCGACCTACATCACGGCGGCAACCCCGCTGGCCGAGGCCCGCGCCCTATCATCTGCGGATGACGAGGCGCGGCCCGACGTTGCGTCTGTGCAGGAGGTCAGCCCGTTGAACACTGCGCCGGCGGACTGGGCCTATCGCCGGGTGTTGCTGGCCATCGAGGATGAGAGACTCGGCTTTCTCTATGTGGGATGGGAGGACGGGGCGCCCTCAAATCCCGCGCAAGATGCCTTTTTAGTCAACTTAGGCCGGGCGTTAGCCGCCGATATAGATCGCACCCTGCGCTTTAAGGAATCCCAGCGACGCCAGCGCAATCTAGAGCGCCTCAATACTATGATGTCCACGTTCAACGAGACGCCCACACTCGTGGAGATTCTCGATATTGGGCTGGAGCAAGCCCTGCTCATCGCGGAGATGGACGCGGGGAGCATTTACCTGTGGGCGGAACGCGAGCAACAATTGAAGTTATCCGCGCATCACGAAGTTCGGGCGACGCAGGAGGCGTTCACTCCCCCGGAGATGGTCAGGAGCCGCGAGGGCCTGATCGGGGAGACCTTTGCCGCGCGGGAAGTGCGCGTCGAACGCCTCTGTGCCTTAGATCCAAAGCAGAATTACGCGCAGGTCTGCCTGCCCCTCATCGCGAACGATCAGCCCGTCGGCGTGATGAGCCTGCGAGCGGTGAGCCGTTACACCCTCACGCCGATGACGAGCCAATTCCTGCGCACGATCACCCATCAATTGGCGCTCACGGCGCAGCGGGGGCAACTCACCTCCCAGATGCACGAGCAGGTCGAGACATTGCACTACCTGTATCAGATGAGCGCCGCGTTTGTCTCGCAAGTGAGCACGCCGAACATCATCTTTATTCTGCTGCGGATGCTCACCGATGTGGTGGGGGGTGTCCTGGCCGCCAGTTTCTATCGTTACAATGAGGTATGGCATCGCGCGCGCGTGTACGCGCCGCCGACGGCCTCGTCGCAGTTGCGCGCGCGTTGGCAGGCGGGCCAGCCTTGGACAGGCGAATCCGCTCTGCTCGACGCCTGCTGGCAGGGGCGGCAGGTGGTGCGGATTGGGCAATATCCCGCGTCGATGCCGGAGTTGGGGGCAGAAATCAAAGCTCTCGGCGCCGAGGAGATGGTTTACTTCCCGCTTTCCTTGCCGAATCAAGAGGCATTCGGTGTTGTGGGGGCGCTGCTCAATGAGTTCCGTTCGCTGAAGAGTCACGAGTTGATTCTGACCAGCGCCATCATCCAGCAGGCATCGGCGGCCCTATCCCGCGCCCAACTCTACGAGACCAGCCGCGAGAGCGAGACCCAGATGCAGGCAATTTTAGAATCCTCCGCTGATGGTCTCTTTTTGGTGGGGGACGATCTCAGCATCCGCTACATTAACAGCCAAGCGCAACACATGCTCGCGATTGGGAATGCCTACGCGGATTGGAAAGGACGTTCGCTGGCGGAGCTAATCGCGGCGCTGCGCCACACCTCGCGCGGATTGGCCGACTATATGGTAAATCTCACGCGCAATATTTGGAAAATGCCCTCCGAAGCGCCGCTGAACTTCAAGACCCAGCAGAATCGGATTCTCAAGTTGCAACATTGGGCCGTCGATGCGGAGCGCGAGCAATGTCAGGGCGCGCTCTTCGTTCTGCGGGACGTGACGGAGCAGCAGGCGCTGGAACGAATGCGCGATGATATTTTGCACATGCTCGTCCATGATATGCGAAATCCGCTCTCGGTGCTCAAGAACGCGCTCGATTGCCTTCGCGATCCCAAAATGCACGATTCAAGCGCTGAAGTGATCGATATCGCGACCGGCAACACGGATCGGCTGTTGAATCTGGTCAACCAGATTTTGGAGATCGGTAAACTGGAAGCGGATCGCTTCGACTTGCGATATGACGCTCTGATTTTATCCGAACACGTCCGGCGTTTGCTCTCGAGATTTACCTTTTCCAACCAGGAGCGCCTCAAAGTGGCGGTGGATATCCCTCAAACGTTGCCGCCTCTCTGGGGGGATGTGGCGGTCATCGTGCGGGTCTTCGAGAATATCCTCAACAACGCGCTCAAGTTTCTCCCGAAAGAGGACGGGCGCATTCACATCACCGCGCGCGAGAAGGGGTCATGGGTCGAGGTGATGATCGCCAATAACGGCCC
The DNA here is from genome assembly GCA_046541755.1 of Anaerolineales bacterium. Lineage (GTDB taxonomy): Bacteria > Chloroflexota > Anaerolineae > B4-G1 > SLSP01 > JAAAOZ01. The sequence continues at coordinate 3,238 of JBKHCQ010000389.1, forward strand.
GCCCATCGAGCCGGAGACCTACGCGCGGCTCTTCCAGAAATTCTCACCCGGGGCCTCCGAGAAGCGCGGCTACGGCCTGGGCCTGGCCTTCTGTCGACTCGCGGTGGAGGCGCACGGCGGCAAAATCTGGGCGGAGAATCTGGAGGAGGGCGTTGCATTTTTCTTCACGCTCCCCACGATTGATCGCGTGGATTTGTAGGGGCGATTGCCCCTTGCGAAGGTTACGAAAGCCAGCTTGGAAAGTGGCGTCTTCGACAGGCCAGAGGGTTCTAACTTGAGGGTTATCCTGGAACCTTCGCAAGGG
>JBKHCQ010000390.1:0-3534 GCA_046541755.1 Anaerolineales bacterium
GCCCCGTGCGGAGAGCTTCGTCGCTGCGATCTGTCCCACCGCGCCGACCAGCAATAACGACAAGCCCGCCCCGGTGATAAAAATGCCCGGTTCCGGAGAGAGCGCAGCGAGCGCAACGATGTCTTCGATTGTGATGCCAAAGAACACCTCAGTTTGCGCCTCCTGGTTATAACGAATCATTTGGGCGGCGGACAATGCGATCATAGCGCCAGCGATGGTCACATGCAGCCAGGGAATCCAACGCAGGTATGGCGCGAGGTTCTGCACTGAGCGCTCGCCACTCCGCAGCACGAGGCGCAACAGCAACGCGATGACCGCCAACAACAAGGCGATAATCCCGCCTATCAATGCTATGCGGCCGATCAAAATGTCGGTGCCTCCGATGTATTCCTCAAAAAACAGGATGACGTAACTGAACCAATTGAGCAAAGGACCGACGATAAGCATAAGGGCGCCGAGGGCTGTCAAGCCATCCAAGACGAAGGATAGAGGGGCGTCCGCAACGCCGGCAAAGCCCGCTGGGGCAGACGCTCCGGGCATCGCCACGGGCGCATCCATCGCGCCCGCCGATTCCATCCGGGAAAAGGAGATAATCGTCCGGCCCACGCCCAATTGATCCCCAGGGCGCAACTGATAGGGGCCGTTCAAGCGGCGCCGATTGACCCATGTGCCGTTGGCGCTATGGCGATCATAGACGATCCACGCGCCATCCTGCCATCGAATCTCCGCGTGGCATTGCGAGACCCGCGCATCGGGCAGGGTCACGTCACACTGCCGCCCCCGCCCGATGGTAAACCGGGGTTGTGAGATAGAAAACCGCTCGCCTTGGTTAGCTCCGTGTTCGATAACGAGTTCCATATATCACACAACTTCTTAACTGAGTTGGTTGAAGAGGAAGGTCTGATCTCCCAACCGCACCTCGTCGCCGTTATGCAGCGCCACGCGATCCCGCACTTGCTTTCCGTTGACGAAGGTGCCGTTGGCGCTTCCCAAATCCTGGATATAGAAGGTATCGCCCTCGAGGAGAATCAAGGCGTGACGGCGCGAGATTTTCTCGCTATCCAACTTGATCTCGTTCTCGGCGGCCCGGCCCAAGCGCATCTCCGGGTGGGTCAATTCATAGGTGCGGTTGGCCTGCCGATTAATCAGCAGCGCCTCGTGCTCCATCTTGGGGCCGCGACTTAAAATGACGGTGCTGCCATCGCCAGGCGCGCCGCCGGGAGCCGGAGGGGGCGGGGGCTGCGGGCGCTCAGACCCAGCCCGGGGATCAAATTCCGTCTCATCTTGATAGGGCGTGGGCGCGCCGCCAGGAACGTTCCAGGCGTCATCGCCTACCTCGGTTGGCCCCGCCGTCCCCATCGCGGTGGGATCTGATGTGCCGGGGATGGTCGCGCCGCCGCCCGGCCCGCCCCAATCATCCGAGGGCGAATCCCAATCATCGTCAGGCGGCGGGTAGGGCGGCGATTCACTGCCGGGCGGGGTGGACTTTTTCCGTTGGCTCGCCCACACAATCGCCGCGATCAACAGGAGCAGCAGGAGTCCGCCGCCAATCGCGACGTAGAGGACATTATCCTCAATCCATTCCATTAAGGTCTGGTCGCCGTCGTCTCCGTCGTCTCCGTTGTCGCCGTTGTCGCCGTTGTCGCCATTATCGCCACCGACATCATCCGAAGGCGTCGTGGTCGCATCCACCGTCTCCGGCGTGGGCGTCGGATCGACGTCCACATCGAACTTGAGGCTGTCGCTGCCGACCATATCGTTGTGATCCACCCGCACGTCGAGGATTTGACGGCTGGTCTCGAAATCGTCCACGGAGAGCGTCAACACATAGCGCTTCGTCATCTCCTCGCGCAACTCGCCCAAGAAATCATCGAATTGACCCGAGTCGGGCGTGTTGCGATAGTCGCCGCCGGTGCGATTGGCCAACTCGTTGAGAAATTGGTCATATTCGCGGCTGCCGCCAGTATAACCGATGGTGTAGATCGGGACGCGCAAATTGCGCGCGGCATCGATCACGACATCGGAGTTATTGCGGCTCTCGCGGTCTCCGCCGTCGGTGATGACGATGACGCCCCGCCGGCCCACCGGCTCCTCGCTCACCTGCACCGTGTAACGGATCGCCTTGATAATCGCATCGTAGAGCGGCGTCCCCGGCGGCGTGTTGACCATCTCCAGCTCCTGGACGAAGTTGGCGACCGCGCCGCCGTCCGTCGTGAACTCGTATTCATACTCTGCATCTAACGTCTTTGAATCCGGGTCCACGCCCTGACGCACGCCAAAGACGGCCACGCGATCTTCGAGCGCCTTTTGATTCAGACAGAGGTTGCTCACCGCGTCCTTGGCATCCTCGAAGCCATTATCGCGCTGCATCGTCTGGTACAATTCCATCACGATGGCGATGGAGACCTTCCCCGTCTCCATCGCAGCGTCATCGGGCACCAGCGGCGCGCCGTCCGAGATTCGGAGCGTGAAGTCATCCGCCGCGAGACCTTCCACCGCGCCCTCCTGGGGATGGCGCACGGTCACGTAGGCCTGGAGGATCCGCTCATCCTGATACCGACTCGTGTCGATTTCGTCGATGATGACGACCAATTGGCTCTCTTGGGCCGCGACCGGCGACGCCCAACTCGACAGGACCACCATGCCACACAACAACAAACTCACCAGTGCTCTTACAGAATGTTTCATCATAAACTCCTTTTTCGGGCCTGAATGAGGATAAAAATTAGCCCGATCTAGATTTTGCTATAGCCGCCGACTTTCCGGGAAGCTGCAACACACGTCGTTCATAGCTTCCCGGAAAGTTCAGGAGATCAAACCGCAACCCAATACGCCCTTACACCCCAGCGACTGCTTTGAACACCAGGATGGTCTCCCCAATAAGGAGAAAATCCCCATCCTCGAGCACATGCCGATAGGCGCGGTTCTCGGCGGCTTTGCACGCCTCATAGTCGCCAACGAAGGTGCCGTTCGAGCTACCCTGATCGTAGAGGACGAAGACCTTCTGCTCCGGATCCTCCTCGCTCGCCTCCAATTTGATCTTGAGGTGGCGACTGGAGACGGCGCGATCCCCTGTCAAGGGAATATGATTTTCGCGCGTGCGCCCCAAAACCGTATCTCGGCCCAAGGGGAAGACCTGACCCCGCTGCCCACCCGGCCCCTCAACCACGGCCAGCCAGGCCAACGGCATTGTCTCCGGCACGCCGGCGGGCATAATCTGCGTCTTGCCCTCGCCCCCCGCCGGCCCGACCGGCCTTTGCGGCTGCGGGGATGGCGGTGTATAGGGCGGCGGCGATTCATAACGGGGGTAGTCGCCCCACTGTCCCGGACGCGGCGTAGGACGATCTTGCGGATTCGTGGGCTGGAACGGATCGCTGTCATCTACCTCGGTCCGCTCCCAGCCGCCGGCGACGGGCGTGCGCTGATATCCCCCGCCGTCCATCGGGACGGTCTTGTCATTGCCGTCCACAACGGTTCGTTTATCATCTTCATTGCCATAATTGTTGCCATAGTTGTTGCCATAGTTGTTGCCAT
>JBKHCQ010000391.1:0-3516 GCA_046541755.1 Anaerolineales bacterium
GCCGCGCCCGCCCTCGACGATGGCGCCGGCGTGCGAGAATCGCGTGCCGCTCTTGGCCGCCTTCCCGCCGATGTAGGCGACGAGCGGCTTGGTGAACACGCCCGCCTCGATGAGGTCGGCGACGCGCTCTTCCTGACTGGTGCCAATCTCGCCGAACATCACCACCGCCTGCGTGTCGGGATCGCGCTCGAACTCCAGCATCACGTCGGGATGCGGGAAGCCGACCACCGGATCGCCGCCGACGTGCACCAGCGTCGTCGCGCCGATGCCCTCGCGCGCCAGGTAGTAGGCCATCGAGGAGGTGATCCCGCCGCTGCGGGAGGCGACGCCCACCGGCCCCTGGAAGAACCACGACCGCGCCGAGGCCGCGCGTCCGCCGATCATCCCCAGCACCGCCTTGTCGGGGCTGAGCACGCCCAACGTGTTCGGCCCGATGAAGCGCGCGCCCTTGGCCTGGGCGCGGTCGGCGATGGCCAGCACATCGTAGATCGGCACGCGATCCGGCACGATGACCAGCAACTTCACGCCCGCGTCGATGGCCTCCAGCGCGGCGCTCTTGACCAGCGGCGCGGGGATGTAGAGCACGCTGATGTCCACCGGCCCGACGCGCTCCCACGCCTCCGCCACCGTATCGAAAACCGGGATGTCATGCACCTCCTGCCCGCCGCGTCCCGGCGTCACCCCCGCGACGACCTTCGTGCCGTAATTCACCATCAACCGCGTCCGCGTACTCCCCTCGCGCCCGGTGATGCCTTGGACTAACACTCGTTTGGATTGATCAATTATTATCGACATATTACTCTCCTGTAACCAGTTGCAAGTTGCAAGTTAAAGGTTGAAAGTTACTCAGCGATTAGGATGATTCTTCAGATATGCGATCAGACCGGCGATGAGGCGGCTTGTTTCAGTCGCAAGCGCGTAGATGGCGTTGAATTCTTCTTGGGAAATATAATTTTGATCCAGCGCGATGTAGCCCTGTGCCCGCACCTCACCACACGAGGCTTTGGCGATGTAGAGGTAGCGGATAAAGGTGCGATTGTTCTGGCTCTCAAAGCCCTCGGCAATATTCGATATCACGGAGACCGCCGCTCGGCGCATCTGATCTCGTAACCCAAAGTCACGACCGAACGCCTCTTTTTTCGTCACCGAATATACCAATCGGCACAACTCACGCCCGCGCTGCCAACTCTTGATATCCTCAAACTTCTCAAAAACAGCCACATCCACCTCGCCCTTAACTTGCAACTTTCAACTTGCAACTTGTAACTTGCAACTTTTAACTTTAAACTTTGTCCAACCCCGGTATCGGCAGCGCGATGTGCCCGCCGCCCGCGCCGTACAAAAAACAATCGACCTCACAGGCCAGGCACTCGATGCAGCCGCCTTTCTGGGCCTCCTCGCGACTGATGTTGAGCACCGGCGCGCCTGCGTCGTTCAGCTTGAGGATCTGCGGCACGCACGCCTTGATGCAGGCCTTGCTCTCGCAGGTCATGCAGATGTCGTGATCGTAGGTAACCTTACCATTCGTCACGGTCTCGAAAGTATAGCCGGAGGTTGGAGGCTGGAGATTGAACTTTGGACTTTGGACTTTCGACTTTGGACTTTCGACTTTGGACTTTCGACTTTCGACTATCAAGGTGTGCAGCCGCTCGGCGCAGAAATCGGGCGAATCGTCCTTCTTGTAGCCCTCGACCGGCGCCGGGACGTGGCCGTTGATGGCCTCCAAAATCTCGACGGCCTTGTCCTCCGCGTTGCCACCCAGCCGAATGACGACCGGCACATCGATCTGCTCCTCCAAGAAGGCCTTGACCAGCCCGCGCGCCGAGTGGAATTGCTCCTGGCTGGCGACGCCGGAGCCGGAGCCGAAGTAGCCATCGATGGGGCCGACGGCCATGATGATCTTCGCGGCGCGATAGACCTTGCTGGCCGGCGGATTGCCGCTCGTATCGACGAACGTGGCGATCTTGTAGCCCTGGCGCAGCACCGCGTCCATGCTCATCATCGAGCCGCCGCCGCCCGCGCCGTGGAATCCGATGTAGCCCTCGCCCTTCTCGAAGTCTTCCGCCATCTGAATGAAGTAGAAGGTCCCGCGATAATCGTCCGCCTCCACCGCGTAGGCGATCTTCTCCAACTCGGTCGGCGGGCGGTCGTACTCGCGGGCGATCTCGATGCCTAGCTCCGGGTGGCGGAAGACGGCGTAATCGTCCACCGTGATGCGACAATCGGCGGCGTAGAGCTTGCCGTCCGTCGTCAGCGCCAGCGGATTGATCTCGGCCGCGCGCGCCTCGTAGGTGCTCGCAGCCTCGTAGAGCTTGACCAAGATCCCGCCCACGTTGCGCTGCAATCGCCCGCTCAGCCCCGCTTCCCGCGCCAGATCGCGCGCCTGGTAATCGTGGAACCCGTAGGTCACATCGACCGTGGTAGTCGCCACGGCGTCGGGATGCGCGGCGGCGATCTCCTCGATGCCGGTGCCGCCCACGCTGGAGAACATCACTAGCGGCGCTTGCGAGCGGTCATCGACGATGATGCTGGCGAAGAATTCCCGCTCAATATCCAATTGTTCTTCGATGAGCACCTGCTGCACCGTGATCCCCTTGACCTTCATTCCCAACATCTCGCCGGCGAGCACGGCGGCTTCGTCGGGCGTGGCGGCACGCTTGATCCCGCCGAGGTTGGCCCGGCCCGTCGTCCACACCTGCGCCTTGACCATCACCGGCTTGCCGACCGTCTCGGCGATGGCGCGCGCTTCCTCCGGCGTCGTCGCTGCCCCGCCCATCGGTTTGGGGATTTTGAATGAGTTGAGGAGCGTTTTTCCCTGATACTCGTGTAATCGAGCCATAAATTCTACCTCCGTTCAATCCTTGAATCAACCATTTAGGAAATCTTTCCGGTAGCCGATCCCGTAATTGCGAATTTAGAATTGCAAATTACGAATAATACTATTGAGTAAAGATTCAAAATTCTAAATTCGCAATTCGCAATTTTAAATTTTTCGTATCCGTTTAGTTTGAGGTGCAACGCACTTTTAGACCTATCACCAGGCACATACTGCATGAGGAGTTACTTTTCCTACGGTTCAAGTGCGTTGCACCTTGGTTTGTTAGACCTTCAGCGCAAGCTCGAAGCGCGGCGGATGGACGGCCCACACGCCCTGGGGATCGCTGAGGACGATTTTGACCACATCGCCCTGACGGCGGCGCAGGTTGAGCGGGCGCGCCCCGCCGCCCCGGATCAGATCGGAGAGGCGGATGGTCGCGCGCGGCAGCGCCAGATCGCCCACGAAGATGAGGAGTTTGAGATCGCGGCCCAGCGCGCGTGGCTTGGGCGTCGGCCCGACAAATCGCACCGCAACCTGAGAGAGGGTCGCCGGGGCGGGAAGTTGATCCTTCTGGACTGAGTCCATCAGCACAGCCTGGCCCTGCTCCCAGCTCGGCGCGCCGGAGAAGACGACGACCTCGCCGCCTGCGGGTTGCTGCTGCGGTCGGGATAGAGACGCCGTGACCGGCAGGGAGGTAG
>JBKHCQ010000392.1:0-3507 GCA_046541755.1 Anaerolineales bacterium
CGGTGGATAATGCCCGGCTCTTCGCGCAGACGCAAGCGACGCTGGCCCGCACCGAAGCTTTGTATCAGGTGGCGCGCTCGCTGATCGCGCTGGAGAATCTGCCGACGATGTTGCACATCGTGGCGGAGCAGGTCGCCGAGGCGTTGCCGGCGGATCGCGTGTTGCTGATCACTCTGGATTTCGAGCGGCGCGAAGTAACCCAGTTCGTCACCGGCGGCGCCGGGGAGAAGATCCCCCAAGTCCCCTATGAAGAGCTGATGGAGGGATTGACCGGTTGGGTAGTGGAGGAGAAACGTCCGGCGCTCTCCTCTGAGCCTGTCGATCCCCGTGAGAGTCGGGTTGCGCGGCGCCGGCGGGCCGAAACAGAGTCGGGCGCGATTCTCGTGGCGCCGTTGCTGTATCGCGGCGAGGTGCTGGGCACGGTGACGGCCATCAATCGCCCGGATCAGCCCGATTTCACCCAGCGCGATGTTGATCTGATGATGGCGATGGCGAATCAGGCCGCCGTCGCCATCGAGAACGCGCGGTTGGTGCAAGGGCTGGAATCCAAGGTCGTGGCCCGCACTGCCGAGATCCGCGCCGAGCAGGAGAAGAGCGAGATCATCCTGCGCAGCGTGGGCGACGCCATCGCGATGGTGGATCGCGGGATGCGGGTGCAGTATGTCAACGAGGCCTTTCTCTCCCTGACCGGCTACACCGAGGCGGAGGTGTTGGGCCGGGTGCTGCGCGATTTGATCGGTGAGACCGTCCAGTCGGAGAAGCAACGTCACGTGCTACGGCGAGTTCTTCATGAGGCTGAGATCTGGCATGGGGATATGACGCTGCGTCGTAAGGATGGCCGCGCCTATGAGGCGGCGGTGACGGTTGCGCCGATCTATGATGCGCAGCAGAGGTTGGTGGGCTTCGTCACCAGCCACCGCGATGTCACCCAGCACCGGGAGTTGGAGCAGGCGCGCAGTCAGTTCATCACGAATGTCTCGCATCAATTGCGCACGCCCGTGACGACCATCAAGTTGTACTTAGAATTGGCGCAGCGATTTGAAGTGAACCGGAAAGTTGCACAGTATTTGGATCGCGCCCAGCAGGAAGTGGCGCAGCTCGTGCATCTGACCGAGGATATTTTGACGATCACGTCATTGGATAGCGGAAAAGCGGTCACCACGTGGGCGCCGGTCGCGCTCGATGAATTGGTCAGGACGCTGCTGACGCGCTATCAGGAGCGGGCCAAAAACGCCGAGGTGAGGTTAGAGTTAGCTCCATTGCCTGAGGATCTGCCGCCTATTGCCGGGGATCGCGTGCGCCTGATAGAGATGATGGCGGAGCTGGTCGAAAATGCGATCACCTTCACGCCGGTCGGCGGCGCTGTCGCTCTGCGGGCGGCCGCGCGGGAGCGGGATGGGCGGCGCTGGGTAACGATCTCTGTAGTGGACACCGGCCCCGGCCTGACGGAGCCGGAGCTTGAAGACCTCTTCGAGCGCTTCTTCCGGGGGCGATTGGCGGAGGCGGGGGATATCCCCGGCACAGGTCTGGGGCTGTGCATTGCCGAGGCGGTCGCGCGCGCCCACGGCGGCGAAATCACCGTCGAAAGCGAGGTGGACGGCGGCGCGACCTTCACCGTGTGGCTGTTGCCGTTCTCGTCAGCCTCGTAACAGCAAAGTAGTTCGGGATGCCATCCCGAATATCAGTAGAGCTTGAGTCTAGGCGTTACTTCCCAGTCTTCGATCTCTAATTCCGTAATCCGCCGGAATTTCCTCGTGTTATGGGTGACCAGAATGCATCCTCGCGATACTGCAATGGACGCGATGAGCAAATCATTGGGGCCGATCAGTTGTCCCGCTTTTTTCAATCTAGCTCGGATGCGCCCGTATACTTCAGCAGCCAAATCGTCAAAGGGCAGTGAGACAAATCGATCCAAAAACGTATGTTGCTTTTCGAGGTTAGCCTGGGGATACAAGCTGTTATGTGCTCCATAAAACAGCTCTGCCTTGACCACGGAGCAGACAACAATCTCGTGTGGATGGATAGATTCGATGTGACGGCGGATAGCCTTGGATGTGCCGTTTAGATAGTGAATGCAGGTGTTGGTGTCAAGTAAATATGTCATTGAATGGGCTCGCGGACCTCATAAGTCCCTTGATCGCCTCGCTCTATGGGGTCGGAGGTCAATGATCCATACGTGGCTTCAATGAAGGCGTGCCATTTCAGTGGCGCGTCGTTAGGAAGTTCTGAAGAGGTTGGGAGAATGTTCCGGCCTTTGGGAGGAGATGCGTGTTCAAAGGCTTGAATAATGCGGAAGAGAATATCGAGGTAACTCTCTTGCACTCTATCGATCTCTTGTTTTAGGCGTTCTCTTGTGACCATAGCTCTTTCTCCATCCAGATCTTATAGATCTTAGTGTGGCTGTTATCTCTCAGTTGATTTTTAGTCGCGTCATCTCGTTACCTTTATTTTACCACATGATGTCCCGCTTTAGCATCTGAGGCATTCCCTTTGAATGCGTGACCGGCTATCCTTTAGCTATCGTATGGTATAATGCCCAATATGCGAAAGGGAGTTTAGTGGATGGATCAGAATTCCATATACGAAATTGATCTATACATCCAGCACGCTCATCAGATGCTGGATGTTGCTACGCATAACCTCCACGATGGCTTCTATGGATCAGCTATCAATCGCGCCTATTACGCTATCTTTTATGCGACTAGTGCTCTATTGCGGACCCGCCAACTGATTCGAGGGAAACATTTCGCTGTGATTGCCGCATTTCGTCAACACTTTGTCAAATCCGGACAAATTGAGGTTGAGTATAGCGATATTTACGGGCGTGTGATGGAAGATCGTCATACCAGTGACTATGAGATCGGATTGTCCATAGATGAAGAAGAGGCGAGGTCAGATGTTAAAGATGCGCAGCGTTTTGTCGAACGAGCGGAGACTTATTTACGGGAGGAAGGATGGCTTTAGTATCCACACATACGTCTCATTTGACCTCCCAAGAGCGTGAGGCCCTGACGGATTTCACGTCCCGTCTCCGCGAGAGATTCCCAGGTCGTATTCTCCAAACGGTTCTCTTTGGTTCAAAGGCGCGCGGCGATAGTGATGCCTGGTCCGATATAGATCTCCTGATTCTTGTCCGGGAAGAAGATTGGTCGCTGCGCCGGGCGATTAACACCATAGCTGCGCGCGTTTCTTTGGAATATGACGTGCTCATTGGTCCCCGCGTCATCGGCCAGGAGCGTTGGGAGCGGATGGGGCAACAGCATTTTAGCCTGTATCACAATATTGTAGATGAAGGGATTTTATTTAACTCGTCTGGTTCTTCTGGTTCTTCTGGTTCTTCTGGTTCTTCTATGTGATTATGCGCGATATGCGAAAGAAAAGTATCCAGATCATCATAGCCTTACTCATCAGCGCGATTGGACTGGTGATCGCCCTGCGCGGCGTGAACCTGGCCGAGATCGGCGCGGCGCTGCGCGGGGTGCGGTGGCCGTGGGTCGTGCTGGGCGT
>JBKHCQ010000393.1:0-3506 GCA_046541755.1 Anaerolineales bacterium
AGGGCCAAGGAGGGCCAAGGAGGGCCAAGGAAGGCCAAGGAGGCCTGTCCAGGGTACTTGAGTCCCCGTAACGGAGGTTAGCTAAAAAGAGACATGACCCAAAAGTGTCCATCTAACTTAAACATGCCGCCATTTGCATAAAATACGAACTCTGTTATAATGTTGAGCGTTGTGGGCGGTTAGCTCAGGTGGCTAGAGCGCTGCGTTGACATCGCAGAGGTCACAGGTTCAAGTCCTGTATCGCCCACCAGATTTTAGAGGGCGCGCGGCATTGCGCGCCCTCTTTTTTATTGGGATCAACGCACAATCCCCTCGCTGCTCCTATTGCCCTCATGATCAAATCCACTATACTTAGAATCACACTGGTCGATTTCTTACCCACGAGGAGAAGGTATGGCATCGAAGTTAGTTATAGTCTTTGGAAGTTCTCGCACCCAAACGCCGAAACATCTGGAGGCCGCCGAGGCTTTGGGCCAGGCGTTGGCGGAGGCCGGATACAGCGTCGGCTCTGGCGGCTACAGCGCGATTATGGACGCGATCAGCAAAGGGGCCTACGAGACCGGCGGCCACGTGATCGCCTATCCCACCGATGAGTTCTGCGACGCGGTCACCCGCTGGCACCACGAGGTGCGCTTCACGCCCAATCTGCACACGCGCTTAGAGGCGATGCTCTTGCAAGGCGACGCCTTCATCGCGATGTGGGGCGGCATCGGCACGCTGACGGAGGTAGTGCTGACCTGGAACATCGCCCAGATCCGCGAGAGGCAGGGCGATCTCCAAAAGCCGCTGATCCTGCTGGGCGACCATTGGCCGGCGCTGATTCGCTGCTTCGATGCTCACACCGAGATGGGAGATCGCGTCCTGCGTTACCCAATCGTGGTCGCGGAGGTCGCAGAAGCCATCGCTGCGCTGAACCAAGCGCTCGCAACCGACAAGTAAGACGTGTCAACGTAAAGGAGAGTATTATGCCGGAAGCGACCTTTCACTTTCCGCCGGATTTTATGTGGGGCGTCGCCACCGCCGCCCACCAGGTGGAGGGCAATAACACGAACAATCAGTGGTGGGCGTGGGAACAGGGCGCGGGTCACATTAAGCAGGGCCACAGCTCGGATCTGGCCTGCGATTGGTGGGAGAACGCGGAGGAGGACTTCGACCGCGCGGCGGCGATGGGCCTCAACGCGCTGCGGTTGTCCGTCGAATGGAGCCGCATCGAGGTTGAGCCGGGCCGCATCGACACGGTAGCCTTGGATCGTTATCGCGAGATGCTCCAGGCGCTGCGCGAGCGCGACATCGAGCCGATGATCACGCTTCATCACTTCTCCAATCCCATCTGGTTTGAGGATCAGGGCGGCTGGGCCAACCAAGCGGCGGTCACCTACTTCAACCGCTACGTGGAGCAAGTGGTCAAGGCGCTGGGCGATTACACCACGCTCTGGTGCACAATCAATGAGCCGAATGTCTACACGGTGATGGGCTATATGCGCGGGGAGTTCCCGCCGGGCAAAGAGGAAACGCGATTGGGCGTGTTGGCGTTTCGAAATCTGCTGCGCGCGCACGCCAAGGCCTACAAAACCATCCATCACCTCCAGAATGATGCGCGCGTCGGCCTGGCGCACAACTTCCGGGCCTTCGATCCGGCCCGCCCTAAACATCTGCTGGATCGGCTGGCGAGTTGGGTGCGCGATGTGGGCTACAACCGCAGTGTGATCAATGCCGTGTGGCGTGGCTTATGGACGCCGCCCCTCGGATTCGGGCTGGCGTGGTCGCTGCGCCGCTCGCTAGATTGGATCGGGATCAATTATTACACCCGCGAGTTGGTGCAGTTCGATCCGCAAGCCAAAGAGATGTTCTACAGCAGCGAGAAACGTAATCCAGAGGCGGAGATGATGGACGGCGGCTACGGCGAGCTTTATCCTGAAGGGTTATATCGCGCCATCAAGCGCTTTTCGCGCTTAGGCCTCCCCATCTACATAACAGAGAACGGCGTCCCCGATGATGACGACGATCAGCGTCCCAAGGCCCTGATCCTTCATCTGTATCAAATCTGGCGGACGCTGCAACAAAACATCCCCGTCCGAGGCTATTATCATTGGACGCTGGTGGACAACTTTGAGTGGGCCGAGGGTTGGACGCTGCGCTTCGGCCTGATCGAACTAGATCCAGAGACGCAAGAGCGTCGCCCCCGCCCCAGCGCCGATTTGTACACCGCGATTGTACAAGGGAACGCCATCTCGCCGTCGCTGTTGGACGCCTACGCGCCGGCGCTCCGCGAGACGCTCTTGCCGGAATAGGCATGACACCTTAAAATAATCCGAATCAGTTTACTTTTATGAGTAGATCAAGGTGCAACGCACTTGGACTTAAGTAACCGTTACACCTGATGCACTACATGCTCCGTGTTAAGCCCAAAAGTGCGTTGCACCTCACAAACTAAACGGTTACAATAATCCTATGAAAACTGAAACCTTAGATTACGACTTACCCGAAGAGCTGATCGCCCAGAAGCCGGTCGCGCCGCGCGATAGCTCGCGCTTGCTGGCGCTTCACCGCGACACCGGCGAGATCGAGCACCGGGTCTTTCGCGAGATCGGCGATTATCTACGGCCCGGCGATCTCCTGGTGGCGAACGAAAGCCGCGTGATGCCCGCGCGGATGTTTGGCCGCAAGGATCCGACGGGCGGCAAGGTGGAAGTGCTCCTCCTCCGCCGTCTCTCTCCGACCCGCTGGCGCGGCTTGATCGGCGGCGCGCGGACGCGCGTGGGCGCGAAAATTCGCTTCTATCAGGATGACGAGCCTTCGCCGCTGACGGCTGAGGTGCTCGCCGAGGGCGAGCGCGGCGAGCGGGAACTATCGTTCTCCGAGCCGGTGAACGACTACTTCGACGACTTAGGCGTGATGCCGCTGCCGCCCTACATCCATCGCGAACTGGAGGACCCGGAGCGCTACCAGACGGTCTACTCGCGGACGCTGGGCAGCGCGGCGGCCCCGACCGCCGGCCTGCACTTCACGCCGGAGCTGCTGCTCGCCCTGCGCGAGCAGGGCATCGATACGGCCTTCGTCACGCTGCACGTCGGGCTGGACACCTTCCGCCCGATCCACGAGGAGACCGTCGAGCAGCACGACATTCACCGCGAGTGGTGCTACCTGAGCACGGAGGTCGCCGCGCAGATCAACCGCGCGCGCGTGCGCGGCGGGCGGGTCATCGCCGTGGGCACAACGAGCGTGCGCGTCTTAGAGACGGCCGCGCGCCACGGCCTGCTCCAATCCTCCAGCGCCGAGCATCAAGCTCCAGAAGCTTGCCCGTGGCGGCCCATCGCGCCGTTCGAGGGCTTCACCGATCTCTACATCACGCCCGGCTTTGAGTTCCGCATCGTCGATGCGATGATCACCAACTTCCATCTACCGAAGAGCACCCTCATCGCGCTGGTGATGGCCTTCGCCGGCGAGGAGAACATCCGCCGCGCCTATCAGGCCGCCATCGAGCGCGGGTACCGCTTCTACTCCTT
>JBKHCQ010000394.1:0-3505 GCA_046541755.1 Anaerolineales bacterium
AAGTTGCAAGTTGCAGGTTGCATAAGAGTTGCAGGTCAAAAGTCTAAAGTCAATATCCGATTAGGGCTACATCACCTTGATGGCTGATTCGCCCATTCGCAGATTCGCCCATTCGCCCATCCGCCCATTCGCAGATTCGCCCATTCGCAGATTCGCCCATTCGCAGATTCGCTCATTCGCCCATTCGCAGACTCGCCCATTCGCCCATTCGCCATTTAGAAAGATAATTATCTTCCATTCCATTCGTCTTTTAGCCTAAATATGGTAAAATAGAGGAGTGGAAAGAAGAAATGCTACGCGAGAAGAACCCCAAGAACCCAAGGGCGTCTTAGCCTGCCTCGCCGCAGGCTTCGAGGTGGTTGCCCACTACCCCATGCTGGTCGCTGTACCTCTGCTGTTGGACCTGTTCCTCTGGTTAGGGCCGCGTCTCTCCGTCGAGCCGGTATTGATCCGCGCGCGCGATTTGCTGACGACGGCGTTGACCGCCGAAGGAACCGGGGTGGAGATCGGGCAGATCCAATGGGTCAGGCTGTGGCTGGATCAGATGATGGAGCAGTTCAATCTCTTTGCGGCGCTGCGACCGGGGCCGGTCATCGGGGCGCCGGCGTTGATGAGCAGCCCGATGCTCTTAATAGAAGAGGGCGGCGCCTCCTGGCCCCTACCCTACGCCCGCCCGGAAATCGTCGTCTCCTCCGCGCTGGCGGCGTTGGGATGGAGCCTGGGTTTGGCTGCGCTCGGCCTGGGGCTGAACGCCATCTACACCCGCGCGGTCGGCATCGCCGTCATCGACGACCTAGAGTATCCGGTCGATGGCCCGGATGGATGGATCGCCGTTTGGCAGCGGCTGCTGGGATTTGTGCTCACGCTGCTCCTATTCTTCATCCCGGTCGGCGGCATTGCAACCCTCTTCGTCGGAGTCGTCGGCTTGGTCAGCGGCTATATTGCCCAAGTCTTATTGATGACACTCATCTCCTTCGCCTTCTTCTTCCTCTTTCACCTGCTCTTCGTCGTGCCGGGCATCGTCCAACTGCGCCGCCATCCTCTCCAAGCCATCCGCGAGAGCCTCCTACTGACGCAGGGCAATATCCTGAGCGTCGCCGGCCTGATCCTGCTGATTTTGGTCGTCTCGGATGGACTGAACGTCGTGTGGCGGCTGCCGGAGCCATCCTCTTGGACGATGGCGGTGGGAATTATTGGGCACGCTTTCGTCAGCGCCGCCCTCACCGCAACGCTCTTCGTCTTCTATCACGAACGCCTGGGCCTCTTGAAGATGATTAAGAACCTTTATCAGAAGCGCCAAAAAGAAATCAAAGAAATCGGCGCGCAGTCGGGCACGGAAGTGTAAGGCCGCGCGACTGTGCGATCATAAAATTTACCTGTGCGAGTACTGCTATTTATCACATTTTTGCACGGGACGTTGTTAAAGAGGGAAAAGTATGGCAGAACGAAAAAAACAACCAACGTTGAAATATGATGCGTCGACCATTCAGGTCTTAGAGGGATTAGAGGCCGTCCGCCGCCGACCGGGGATGTACGTCGGCGGGACGGATGTGCGGGCCTTGCACCACCTGATCTACGAGGTGGTGGACAACTCCATCGACGAGGCGCTGGCCGGGGCGTGCGATCACATCCGCGTGATTATCGAATCGGATCGCACAGTCACGGTCATCGATAACGGGCGCGGCATCCCCGTGGGCATCCACCCGGAAAAGGGGATCTCGGCGCTCCAGTTGGTCTTGACGACGCTGCACGCTGGCGGAAAGTTCGACGGCGGCGGGTACAAGGTCTCCGGCGGCCTCCACGGCGTCGGCGTCTCCGCCGTCAACGCGCTCTCCGAATGGATGGAGGTCACCGTCAAGGTCAATGGGAAGAAGTACCGCCAGCGCTATGAGCGGGGCATCCCCGTCACCGGCGTCGAGGAGATCGGGAAGGTCAAGAAAGATGATACCGGGACAACCGTCGCTTTCCATTATGATACAACGATCTTTGGCGATGCCGAAGAGCTGGATTTCAGCTTCGATACGCTGGTGCAGCGCTTCCGCGAGATGGCCTTCATCACGCGCAATGTCACCGTCGATCTCATTGACCGGCGGCCGGAGGATTTTCCGCGCCGGATGAGCTTTTACTTCGAGGGCGGCATCCTCTCCTTTGTGCGCTACATCAACCGCAACCGTTCCCCGCTGCACGACCCGATCTACGTGGAGCGCGAGGAGGATAACGTCGTCGTCGAGGTAGCGATGCAGTACACGGAGGGCTTCAACGAGACGATGTTGGCGTTTGCCAATACCATCAATACGGTGGATGGCGGCTCCCATCTCACCGGCTTCCGCTCAGCGCTGACCCGCACGATCAACGATATGGGGCGCAAATTGGGCGCGCTGAAGGACAAGGACCCCAACCTCAGCGGTGATGACGTCCGCGAGGGGCTGACCGCCGTGGTCAGCGTCAAGATCCCCGAACCGCAGTTCGAGAGCCAGACCAAGGTCAAGCTGATGAATCCGGAGGTCAAGTCGGTGGTCGAATCCGCCGTCTCCGATGCGATTAGTGAGTTCTGCGAGGCCAACTCGCGGGCCGCCCGGCGGATCGTCAACAAGGGACTGACGGCGCTCAAGGCGCGCGCCGCCGCCCGCAAGGCGCGCGATCTGGTCATCCGCAAGAGCGCGCTGGAGAGCATGACGCTCCCCGGCAAGCTGGCCGATTGTTCCAGTCGCGACGCCGCCAACTCCGAAATCTTCATCGTCGAGGGCGACTCGGCCGGCGGTTCCGCCAAGCAGGGCCGCGACCGGCACTTCCAAGCGATCCTGCCGCTGCGCGGCAAAATCCTCAACACGGAGCGCGCCGGGATCAATCGCATCCTGAATAATAACGAGATCAAGGCGATGATCTCGGCTTTGGGCTGCGGCGTGGGACGCCAATTCGATTTAGAGAATCTGCGCTATAGCCGCGTCATCATTATGAACGACGCCGACGTGGACGGCGCGCACATCACCACGCTGGAGTTGACCTTCTTCTTCCGTTACATGCAGGGCCTTATCGAAGCCGGGCACCTCTATATCGCCCAACCGCCGCTCTATTTGGTCAAAGCGGGGCGGGAGCGGCAATACGTCTACACCGAGCGGGGCCTCCAGCACACGCTGAAGGATTTGGACGGGCGCAAGTACTCGATCCAGCGGTACAAGGGTCTGGGCGAGATGAACCCCGAGCAGCTTTGGGAGACGACGATGGACCCCGAGAATCGCACGCTGGTGCAGGTCACCATCGAGGACGCCGCCGAGGCCGATCAGGTCTTCACGATGTTGATGGGTCGCAAGGTGCCGCCGCGCCGCCGCTTCATCCAGAGCCACGCCCGCGAGGTGCAGAATCTGGATGTGTAGTCCAGGAAGCGATTGATTGGCATCACATCATAGCCGCGAATCCAAGGCCAGACATCCAGATGTCTGGCCTTTTGCATTGCCCCCTCACTGGAAGCGACGGCCGATTGTCGGAAAGGTATCAGTTTAGTTAC
>JBKHCQ010000395.1:0-3503 GCA_046541755.1 Anaerolineales bacterium
AGCCAGCGGCGCCGGCTCTGATCCAAGAGCGCATCCCACGCGAGATGGAAATCTACCAGCTCCGGCGCGCCGCCGCGATTGTGGACGGTGTAGGTGAGCGGCGTCGTCTCCCCGGCGGGGAAGATGGTCGTGGCGGGGATGTGCGTGAGCGCGAGATCGGGCGGAGCGATGCTGCCGGGCAGCTCGCGCTGGGCCAACAGCGCGCCGTCCTCAGACCGGAGCGCCACGGCGACGGTGTACGGCCCGGCGGCCAAGTGCAGCGCGTCCAGCGGGAGTGTGAGATCGATGCGGGCGTCCTTATCCAGATGAAGCGCGCGTACCTCGCGGGCGAAAGGCTGCCCCGCGCGCTGCCCTTGCGCGACCAACGTGCCGCTGATCGCGTTCCAGCCCACGTTGGTGATGACGGCGGTGACCGTCGGCGCGCCGGAGGCCGTCAGCTTGAGGTCGTTTTCGCCCTGCACGGTGAGCGTGCGCCCCCGCGCCCGCTGCCATAGATTGCCCTGGCTGTGATCGAAGAGGCCGGGGTTATCCGAGGGGTTGAGTTGCAGCGTCATCGTGAGGGGCCGGAGGCCGCGCGTGAGGCTGACGATCAGGGTGTCATCAAGGCGATCCCCGGCGGGCAGGAGATAGGTGCGGCGGATTTGGGCGCCGTTGGCGTCGAGGGCGTGCGGCGTCAGCCAGGCGATGCCTTGGGCGCGCGCGGCGGGCCGATCCGACCCGAATAGTTGAGGCGCGGGCTGCGTACTTCTGCGGAATGGAACCGCGTCGGCCAGATCGAAGATCACCTCGGCGACGAGATCGACGGCGCCGGGATTTTCGAGAGCGTAGGGGAGGACGACGTCGCCCTCGCGCTGCGGATCATCGGCGCGGAGCGTAAGGGTCGGCGCGGCGCTGACCGCGACCGTCTGCGTGAGCGTGTCGGTGAAGTCGCCGGTGAGGCTCAGGCTGAGGTGGGTCGTCTGGGTCAGTTGGAGCGCGCGGGTGAGGATCGTCAGCGCGCCGGGCGCGACCGTTGGCGTAAAGCGTGCGCCGTGAAAATCGACGTGCAGATCCGCCGGGACCGCCGTATTGTTCGCCAGCGTTGTCTGCGCGACGAAGGGATGCGGCAGGGTCTGCGGCGGCGCGTCCAACGTCGCCGCCACCGTCGGCGTGACGATATCGAAGCGGGCGACCACGCGCGCGCTGCTGATCTCGCCCGTGAGCGTCACGACATCGCCGATCTGGGGCGCGGTCGTCGTCGTTTGGTAGGACGTGCTCTCGTCAGGCCCCAAGATTATCCGCTCGGTGTGGATGGGGGCATCATCTTTCTCTAAGGTGAGCGTTTGATCGATGTCCGTGTCTCCCGTGTTGTGCACTTTGCCCGTGATGGTGATCGTTTCGCCGGGGCGATAGGCGGGCGCGTCGGTGTTGAGCGTGAGCGCCAAGGGCGAGTCGCTGAGGAAGAAGGGCGCGCGCGCTGTGGCGATGATTTGCCCCTGCGCGTTGCGCAACTCGCTCAGCAGATAGTAGCCGCCCGCCAGCGAGATGTCGGTGGTCTCCGTCGTGACCTGCGTCGCCGCGCCGGGCGTCAGCGCGATGGATCGGCTGCCCAGTGGATAGGTGCGTCCGCCGTGGCGCTGCGCTTGAGCGATCAGATCCTCGTTGGGATCGGCTAACAGCACGGTGAGGCGATAGGGCTGATGGCTGCTGGTCTGAGCCAGTCCGCCGTCGCCCCGCACTCGGATGTAGTAGGAGGCGCCTGGATCGGCGGCTGCCGTGGCGGTCACGTGTGCGCCGTCGCTGACGGTGGTCATCGTGGCCTGGACGGAATTATAAATCGTGACCTCTGGCGCCAGCGGCGTCCCCGTGGCGTCGACAACAGCGACCAAATTCCCGCTCTCCGGGACGTTGACTTCATAGAGGTCCACATCCCCGGCGGGATCTAGGAACGCCACGACGCCTGTGTTGATCTCGCCCAACGGTGTGGCCTGATCGAAGGCCGCATTCGGCTC
This sequence comes from Anaerolineales bacterium, assembly GCA_046541755.1. Classification (GTDB taxonomy): domain Bacteria; phylum Chloroflexota; class Anaerolineae; order B4-G1; family SLSP01; genus JAAAOZ01. The sequence goes on from JBKHCQ010000395.1 coordinate 1,992, forward strand.
GTGGGCATCGCGGGCCAGATCGAAGTAGCCGGAGGTGAAGGTCTCGGTGATGATCCACGGCGCGGTGATGATCGACCCGGAGAAGAGCGTGGCGGTCGGCGGCTCAGCGCCCCACCAGTTGTAACGCGCGTCCAACTCGACATCTGCGTCAGCCTGTTTGAAGTTATCGAAGATGCGATTGTGGCGGGCGATCATGTGCGGTTCTTCTCTCTCTATGGATTCCATCGCGCCTAAGGCAGTACCTGTAGTATCTTTGAGGATGGAATTTGTCAGCGTGACTATCGCATCCCCCGTGGCATAGAGAGCGTAGTTAGCGTAGTTTGTGCTGTCGGTGAGGATGCCATTGTGGGCGAAAAGTGTGCGGCTGATCGTCGCCCGACTGTCTCTGACCCAAACTCCCGCTGTGTTGTAGGTATCGTTTCCGTTGCTTATGATACGGCTATACTGAAGAGTGAGGTTGGCTTGATTGTTAAGTTCGATCCCGCCTTTTGATGTAATTCCTGCGCCAGCATTGCGAACGGTCACATACGTTAGATCGCCGCTGCCGCCGTCAAAGCGGATTCCTCTCCATTTTTGAATGCCCGGCTCCGTCGAGGTGAAGGTGATGGGGCGCGTGGGCGTTCCGCGCGCGGTGAGATGGCCTTGGATGAGGAGCGAGGCATCGCTCTGACCACGTAGTTCAATACCTGGCTCGATGGTCAAAGGGATGCCGCTCCCCACGGCTACCTCGCCTGCTAATTCGTAGAACTCCGCGCCCCAGGCAGTGGGCAAGCGCATCGATCTGGAAATGGTACCCGCTCGGATGAGCGCGGTATCGCTAATAAAGGTAAGCGCTGAGGCGAGCGTCCAATTATCGGCCCCTAAGCAGAGGCCGGGCCCGTCGTTGTTGCGGAATGTTGTGCGCTGGACGGTGACGATGCCTTGAGCATCCAGGACGCACTTACTAGAGTTAGAGTTGTTTTCGAACGTGGAGGAGATCACGGTGATGGTGTTCGCTCCCGTGGCCTCTATTACATTTCTGTTAGTAGTTTGATGTCTGGTGAAACGGGTGTCGCTGAAGACGACCCGGCTATCTTGAATTGTGACGCCGTTGTCAGCGTTGCTCAGAACAGCACTGCTGTGAACAGTGACTCCAGGGCTACTTTGGATCAGGATGCCTTGATTGATGCCGGTACCTTGTCCTGCATATCGCAGGACTGTGTGATGCAATTCTCCAGTTCCGCTTATAAACTTGAGACCAGCCCATTGATTGGCCCCGGTATCGGTTTTAGAGGTGAAGGTGATGGTTTGGGTTGGCGTCCCGATAGCTGCGAGGTGCCCCTGAATTTGTAATTCTGTGCCGGATTGTCCCCGAACGATGACGCCCGGCTCGATGGTTAAGGTGACGTTGGGGCTGACGATGATGTTGGCCGTGAGGGTGTAGGGACTGTTCGCTAAGGTCCAGGTCACATTGGAGGTGATATTGGTGGTGACCTCATCGCGTAATTTGATGGCGTTGGGGCTTGGCCGTGG
>JBKHCQ010000396.1:0-3502 GCA_046541755.1 Anaerolineales bacterium
CCGTGGTACTCGCGCGCTATTCGTACCGCAGCGCGTCAATCGGGTTGAGGGCCGCCGCGCGCTGCGCGGGGTAAATCCCAAAGAAAAGGCCCACCGCCGCCGAGAAGAGCGTCGCTAAGGTGATGGCCTGTGGGGTGAGCACCGCGCTGAAGCCTTCGTCCCGCAGGAAATACGAGACGGCGGTCGAACCCGCGCCGCCTAACATGATGCCGATGATGCCACCGATCATCGAGAGCATCACCGCTTCCACCAGGAATTGCGCCAGGATGTCGCGCTTGCGCGCGCCGACGGCCTTCCGCAGCCCAATCTCGCGCGTCCGCTCGGTCACCGAGACCAACATAATGTTCATAATGCCGATCCCGCCGACTAAGAGGCTGATCCCCGCGATGGCGCCCAAGAAGACGGTCAGCACGCTCGTGATCTGCTCGAAGGTGCCGATGATATCGGATTGGCTGAAGATCGAGAAATCGTCCGGCTCGCCCGGGGCGATGCGATGGCGCTGGCGCAAAATCTGCGAGACCTCCTCGATGGCGGCGTTCATCCGCTCACCGGAGACGGCTTGGACGTAGATAAACGAAACGCGCGGCTCGCCCGTCTGCGTGCGGCGCGGGAAGAGGCGGGTGAGCGCGGTTTCCAGCGGCACGAGCACCACCTCATCCTCGCTGCCGAAGCTGCCCCCGCCGCGCTCCGCCATCACGCCGATGACGCGGAACGGCACGCCATCGATGCGCACCACCTCGCCGATGGGCGCGGGGTTGTCGGGGAAGAAAAAATCCGCCGTGGATTTGCCCAGCACGGCCACCCGCCCCTGCGCCTGATTATCCGCCGCCGTGATGAACGCCCCGAAGCGCGGCTGCCAATCGCGAACCTGCGCGTAGCTGGGCGTGACGCCATCGATGCTCACGACCTTCTCCTCGCCGGGGATGCTCACCCGCGCGTTCCCGCTCAGCAGCGGCGCGACGCGCAGCACATCCGGCGCCATCGTCGGATCGCTCAGCGCCTCCGTGTCCTTCAGCGTCAGATAGGCCGGGCGCTTCAGTTCCTGCTCGAAAGAGCCAGGGATGACAAAGAAGAGGTTGCTGCCAATCGACTGAAATTGCTCGGTGATGTAGGCCTGCACGCCCTCGCCCACGGACATCAGCGTGATGACGGCGCCCACGCCGATGATGATGCCCAACATCGTCAGCGCGGCGCGCAACTTGTTCGCCGCCAGCGCCTTCATCGCCAGGCGGACACTCTCTAAGATTTTCATACGCTGGCCTCCGTTGCCTCCGTTGTCTCCGTTGTCTCCGTTGTCTCCCTCGCTTCTTCAGGTTCCGGCATCATCATGCTCTCCATCTGGGGCGATTCGGGCGCCTTCTCCTCTTTCAGGATTTTGCCATCGAAGAGGTGCAAGACCCGCTGCGCGTAATGGGTGATCCGAGGATCGTGGGTGACCAGGACAATCGTGATGCCCCGCTCGCGATTGAGTTTTTGGAGAATGCTCATCACCTCTTTGCCGGATTTGCTGTCCAAGTTGCCCGTCGGCTCGTCGGCCAAGATGATGGAGGGGCGATTGACCAAAGCGCGGGCAATCGCGACGCGCTGCTGCTGCCCGCCCGAAAGCTCGTTGGGCATGTGATCCAAGCGCTCGCCCAAGCCCACCGCCTCCAACATTTCTTTGGCGCGCTGCCGGCGCTCGCGCGGCCCCACGCCGGCGTAGATCAGGGGCAGTTGGACGTTGTCTAACGCGGTCGTCCGCGCCAACAGGTTGAAGGTCTGGAAGACAAAGCCCACGCGCCGATTGCGAACCGACGCCAGATCGTCATCGCTCATCTGGCTGACGTCCTCGCCGTCCAGGTGATACGTCCCCCACGTTGGCTGATCCAAGCAGCCGATGACGTTCATCAGCGTGGATTTGCCGGAACCGGACGGCCCCATAATCGCCATGACCTCGCCCCGTTGCACGCCAAAAGAGACGCCTCGCAGCGCGTGAACCTCGTTATCGCCCATCCGATAGATCTTGTGCAAATCTTGGATCCAGATAACGACATGATTCTCACTGGATTTACTCATAAAATGTCTCTCCCTGCATTTTCTTCCCCCTACTGTCCCCGCGAGGGCGGCCCGCTGAACTCCATCAGATTGGTCTCCTCGGTGACTAAGGCGACGGTTTGCCCCGCCTCCAGGCCCTCGAGAATTTGCGTGTAGTTCTCATTGCTCGCGCCGATGACCACCTCGGTTTGGACAGGCTGGCCGTTCTGGAGATAGTAACTGTAAATATATGGCTCGCCCTCGCGCTGCCCGGTGCGCACGGCCCAGTTGGGCGCCAACAACACATCTTCGATCCGGCGGGTCTGCACGATGGCGTTGGCCGTCATCCCCGCGCGGATCTTCACACTGGCGGTATCGGGCAGGCGAACGCGCACGGGATAGGCGATGAGGCCGGTGGGCGCATTGGGCAGCGCCGAGATCCACGTGATGGTGCCCGTGATCGGCGTGTTAGGATAGGCGTCCAACGTGACCTGCGCCATCTGGCCCACCGCCACTTTGCCAATTTCGATCTCGTCTACCGTCACATCGACGTAGAACTCCCGATCATCTAAGAGCGTGATGGCGGGCATCTGGGTGGGCGCCATCGCGTCCTCTTTTATATTCACGACAGAGATGACGCCAGCGAAGGGCGCGGTGAGGGTGGCCGCCGCTAAGTTACCGCGCGCGCGCTCCAATTGCACCTCCGCCTGCTCGATCTGCAACTCGGCCCGGCGGATTTCCACCTCATCCGGGCCGGCCTTCAGATCGGCCAGATTTTGGACCGCTTGCTGATAGCTTTGGTACGCGGCCCACCACTGGCTCCGCGCCTGCTCGACCTGATGCTCGGATTGCACCTGGGTGATGCCGACGTTGCCCTCGGCCTCCATATAGGCCGCGGTTGCGCCTGCGCCGTAGGCAAGCGGCATACCGGCCTTCTGCAACTGATCAACGGTGGCCTCGTAAGCCTCCTGCACATTTTCCAGCGCGTCTTGGGCCATTTCGAGGCTATCCGCGCCCTGCATCTCCGCGCTGGCCTGGGTGAGACGCGCCACTTTGAGCGATTGCGCCGCCTGTTGGATGGCCAGTTCGGCCAATTGAATATCCTCCTCGGAAGGCGGATTCTCGAGCCGCTGCGCCTGGAGCTGGGCCTCTTCCAAGGCCAGCTCCGCCTGTTCGACCGCGCGCTCCAGGTCCGTCGTCTCCAATTGCGCCAGCGTCTCGCCCTCGGCGACGCGATCCCCCACCTCGACGGGGATCCGCGCCACGATGCCCGGCGTGTCGAAGTGCAGGTCGGCGCTGCGGTGCGCAACGACGTTGCCGCTGGTCGGCACGGTGATCTCCAAATCGCCGCGCGTCACCTCCGCCGTGCGGAGAATCTCCGCCGCCTGCGATTGCGCGTCCGTTTCACGCTGCCACCACCAAATACCGGTCAAAATAATCGCGAGCACCAACAAGATACTCGCCCATTGTGTGACTTTTTTCATTATCC
>JBKHCQ010000397.1:0-3486 GCA_046541755.1 Anaerolineales bacterium
ATTGCACCCGGCGAATTCCTGAAGAGCCACCTGATTTTAAGCTCAAAAGTGCGTTGCACCTCACAAGGCTAAACGGTTACAAAAACAAGCCGCGCCCGGCCAATCCCACCGGCCAGGCGCGGCTCTCAATCCTTAATTCTTAATTCTCAGTTCTTAACTCTCAGTTCTTAATCCACAATCCTTACCCCTCACACCACCACGACGCGCGTTCCATCCTCATACGCCTCGGCCTCCTCCGTATAGACATCATACGAGGTGACCGGATCAACCCAGCGGAAGACCCACTTGGCCGCATCGTTCGAGATATTCACACACCCATGGCTATGACGCCGGCCATAATCATTATGCCAATAGGTGCCGTGAATCGCCACGCCGTTGCCGGCAAAGTAGACCGGAAACGGCACGCCGGGTAAATCATAGTCATCCCCGACCATGCGGCGGGTCTTGCGCTTGTACAGCACCCGAAAATCGCCCCGAGGCGTCGCGGTGCTGTACAAGCCCGACGCGATCCGCGTGTGGAACACGGGAAACTTACCATGATAACAGATCAAGGTCTGCTGATCGATATCGATCTTCATCCACTTATCTCCCGATCTCATCCCATCCATCAGGAATAGCTCCGGCAATAGTCGATACACCGACCAACTTTCATCTCGCGCCCTCCTCCCCAGGGGCGCGATCGTCTCCGGCAACAGGCGCTGCACCGACCAAGTAGGCACATAGGGGCCGGGCGTATGGGTGATCCCCTCCTGGAGTTGATACCACCACTTATCCCTATCATTCTCATCCGGCTCGGCGGCTACCACGCGATAGACCGTGCCGTAGTAAAGCTTGCGCGCGACGGCGGCGTTCTCGTCCGGACGCCAGCGCATCTCCGCGAAGGGTACGCAGACCTGCGCCCAAAATCCCGCCTCCGGTACGTCGGTGAGAACCTCACGCTGCCGCCGCGTGGCCACCGGCTGGACGTAACCGCTATGAATGTACCCCTCCTCCGTCCTGTACCAGACCGAGTTGGTGGGCCACGGCGCCTCGCCCAACACAGCAGCGTAGAGCGGGATCACATCGTCACGATGTTTGATCGCCACACCCTCCGCCGAGGGCGAAGGCGATTCGCGCACGGTCTGCCCTCCCCACGTCGTGATCCGCCCCTGCGATGCGGGCAAGGGCACGCGCTCATGCTCTTCTGGTAAAGTCGCAGCGGTTGCAGGCCATTTAGGGACCATCCAAGCCGCGGCTGCCATCCCGCCAAATTTTAAAAATTCTCGACGGGTTAATTTACTCATAATTCCCTCATTCTCTCATTCTCCCTAACTACTTCATTACAATACCATATCATAACCATCATTATAGTCTAAAATTACAAATCAAAAAACTAGCTACTCGACACTTTTAGAAAATAGCTCACGGATTTTTGAGATCTTTTCGGCGGAGAAGTTCTCCATCCTCGGGTACATTCTACCGCTCACGTCCATTGGGTGGGACGAGTTTAAGGCCAAATTCGAACCCTTACATTCCCAGAACGGCTCTTCGCGCAATATAAAAATCAAAAAATATCTGCGATAATCCGTGTTTATCCATGAACTAAGAAGTGTCCGGTGGCTAGATCGAAAAATAGAATCTCAACCCTCAATCCTTAATCCTTTATGCTTAATCCTCCTCACTGGCAAAGTTCGGAAAGCACGGTATAACAGAGAGTCGAATGGATCAAACCTATCTATGACCAAAAAATAATCAGCAGATGGCCAATAGGCGAGGAGCTGAATTTGAATCAATACTATCATCTGCCCCATCCAGAGGGCAAAATTTGGGATGTCGGCGCGGGCGGCGCGGTGGTGCGCGGGGATCGCGTGCTGATGGTGCGCAAGACCTACGGCGTGGGCAAGGGCCGGTGGGCTATCCCCAGCGGTCTGGTCGAACATGAGGAGCTGTTGGATGAGGCCGCCGCGCGCGAGGTCTTCGAGGAGACCGCCATCCGCGCGGAGGTAATCTCTCTGCTGGCGGTGCGCACGCGCTACGTCGATCTTGGTGGCGCGGTCTACGTCGTCTTCAAGATGCGTCCGCTGAGCGGGGAACCGACGCCCGACGGCGTGGAGGTCGATGCGGCGCGCTACTTCTCCGCCGAGGAGTTGTTGGCTTTGGCCGATCACGAGATCTTCGCATTGTCGCGCCACGCCGCTCTGGCTGCGCTGCGCGACGCGATAGGACTAGTCGAGACGCCGTGTCCCTCCGCCTCCGGCCCGGCGTACCGGGCGTTCGTCGCGCCGAGCGAGCTATCATGACCAAGACCTATCGCATCAGCCGAAATATCCCCCTGCGCCGCGCGAGCCTGGCGCTGTTCTTAGCGCTTGCTGTGGCCGGCTCCCTTCTGGGCTGCCGCGCGCGCCCCGATGCGGAAATCGCCCCCCGACCGACCCACTCCCCCACGCCCGCGCCGGATACCGGGCCGGACGCCACACCGGAGGCCACGCCTACGCCGCCGATCTCCCCCACGCCGCCGCCCACCCGCGTCCCGCCCGAATCGACCGCGATCTCCTACACCGTTCGCCCCGGCGATACGTTGATCGGGATCGCGATGGCGTTCGGGACGACGCCGGAGCGCCTGATGGAGATCAACGGCCTGCTCAACGGGGACGTGCTGGCGGCCGGGCAGGTACTCCAGGTGACGCTGGCGGCGCAGCACGTGGGGCCGGAGGCGGCGCTGATCCCCGACAGCGAGGCGGTCTACGGCCCCACCTACGCCGATTTCGACCTCGCCGCGCGCGCTGAGGCGTGGCCCGGTCTCTTGAGCGCCTACACGGAGATGGTCGGCGGCGTGGAGATGACGGGACCGGAGATCGTCCAGCAGATCGCGGAGCAATACGGCGTTGGGCCGCGCGTGCTGCTGGCGCTGCTGGAGTTACGCGGCGGCTGGCTCTCCGATCCCGATCCCGCCCCGGCGGCGCGCACCTATCCCCTGGGCTACGCGGCGCAGGAGCACTGGGACAGCCTCCACACGCAGCTCTCCATCGCGGCCAACGCGCTCAACGCGGGTTTCTACGGCTGGCTGGAGGATGACCTGTGGCTGATCCAAACCGAGGATGGGACGTACATTCAGTTCGCGCCGACGCTCAACGCGGGGACGGCGGGCGTCCAGCGCGCGTTAGCCGGCGGCGCGGAGGATTACGAGACATTCGTGGCCGAGGTCGCGCGCTTCGACAGGGTCTATCGCCGCCTCTTCGGCGATCCCTTCGCCCGCACCATCGCGCTGATCCCGCCCGATTTAGAGGCGCCGGAGATGGCGCTGCCCTGGCCGGAGGATGAGACGTGGTACTACACCGGCGGGCCGCACGGCGGCTGGGGGACGGGGAGCGCGTGGGCCGCGCTGGACTTCGTCTCCGACGAGCGCGATCTTGGCTGTTGGGTGAGCCAGAAGTGGGCGACGGCCGCCGCCTCCGGGCCGGTGATCATCAGCCGGGAGGGCGAGGTGTGGCAGGATTTGGATGGCGA
>JBKHCQ010000398.1:0-3460 GCA_046541755.1 Anaerolineales bacterium
GGGCGACCTGCAACAGGCGGCCCTCCTCCAACGCCGGCGCCGCCAACTGGAGGCCGATGGGCAGGCCGTCGGCGTCGAAGCCGCACGGCAGGCTGATCGCCGGGATGCCGGCCAGCGCCTGGGAGAGCGTGAAAATATCCGCCAGATACATCTCCAGCGGATTATCGATGCGCGCGCCCAACTCGAACGCCGTCACCGGCGAGGTCGGTCCTAAGATCACATCGACTGCCTCGAACGCCTGGTCGAAGTCCTCCTTGATCAGGGTGCGGACCTTCTGTGCCTTGAGATAATAGGCGTCGTAGTAGCCCGCGCTCAGCGCATAAGTCCCCAGCATGATGCGGCGCGTCACCTCCGGGCCGAAGCCCGTGCCGCGCGTGTTGGCGTAGAGTTCCTCGATGGTCGCGCTCGTCTCGCGATAACCGTAGCGGATGCCGTCGAAGCGCGCCAAGTTCGCGCTGGCCTCCGCCGGCGCGATGAGGTAGTAGACGGAGAGCGCGTCGTCGGTGTGGGGGAGGTGCACGTCGATGATCTCCGCGCCCAGCTCCTCGAAGGTCGCGATGGCCGCGCGCACGGCCTCCGCCACGTCCGGCTGCACGCCCGCGACGAAGTACTCCGCCGGAACGCCGATCCGCAGGCGGCCGATTTCCTGGCGCATCGCGCCGACGTAATCGGGCACGGGCGCCGGCCACGTGGTGCTGTCCAAGGGATCGTGGCCCGCCATCACCTGGGTCAGGAGCGCCGCGTCGCCCACGGTGCGGGTGATCGGCCCCACCTGATCCAGCGAGGAGGCGAACGCGATCAGGCCGTAGCGCGAGATGCGACCGTAGGTCGGGCGCAAGCCCACCACGCCGCAGAGCGAGGCCGGCTGCCGCACCGATCCGCCGGTATCCGTGCCCAGGCCGGCCAGCGCCTCGCCGGCCGCCACCGCCGCCGCACTGCCGCCGCTTGATCCGCCCGGCACGCGCGTCAGATTCCAGGGATTGCTCGTGGTGAAGAAGCCGGAGTTCTCCGTGCTCGATCCCATCGCGAACTCATCCTGGTTGGTCTTGCCCAGGATGACGGCGCCGGCGCGCTTGAGGCGCGCGATCACCGTCGCGTCGAAGGGGGGCGTGTAGCCCTGCAGGATTTTCGAGCCGCAGGTGGTCTCGATCCCCTCGGTGGAGAGATTGTCCTTGATCGCCAGGGGGATGCCCAGCAGCGGCGCGTCCTCGCCGCGCGCGCGTTGGGCGTCGGCGGCCTCGGCCTGGGCCAGCGCCGCCTCCTCGGTCACGCGCAGATAGGCGTGGACGTCCTCCTCCACCGCCGCGATCCGATCCAATACCGCTTGCGTCAACGCCACGGAGGAGATCTCCCCCGCGCGCAATAAATCCAATGCTTGAAGTACTGTCAATGTGTGTAATTCGCTCAACGTCGCCTCCGATGTTAGTCCGACTTAGCCTTTTAGTCGGGTAGTCCCTATGCTCTGAGGGGATTGCTAAATCCCCGAATCTGGCGGGGATTTAGCAATCCCCTTGGAGCTATGAATAAATAAATGAGGATGATTTATGCTTCTCAATTAGGCGTCGGTTACAAGATCAGCGCAAGGGCGGCGCCAAGAAGCATTGGACAAGCTCCTCTGGCGCGTTGCGCAACGCCTCCTCGCGCGAGAGCGGCTCGCGAACCTCGTCCTCGCGCAGCACTGTCCGCAGCGGCAGGACTGTCGCCGTCGGCGGGATCTCCTCCGTATCGATGGCCTGCAACCGCTCGGCGTGCTCCAAAATATCGGAAAGCTGCTCCTGATACAGGTCTAGTTCTGATTCGCTCAGTGATAAGTGCGCCAACGCCGCGATGTGTTCTACTTCCTCTCGACTTAAGGCCATACGTAACCCCCTGCTTTTGTGTCAATGCCTGCTTTATTGTAAACGCTGGTTAGTGTATCTCGTTTGAGTTGTTGCGTAATGCGTAATGATCGGCTTATGTTTTGTGTGGAGCGCTCACCCATTGGGATGAAATCCACGCATTGATTATAACATCGTTACAAGATTTCCTATAGTCCGATATTATCTCGCGATTTTTCCGCATACCTATGTGAAGTGGGGACAGTTGGGGAAAGAACCTCTCAAGAGGAAAATTAAATTGCTCCCCGCGTCGATTTTGCCCAAAAATTGGCGTCGCGCAGGCACAGATATGCCCTGATGCTTCTCATTCCTTCTTCCTATGTTATAATCCACACTATGATGAAGATAAGTGAGGGCTTTCTATGTACGGACTGACACCTGACAGGTTATTAGGCAATTTAATGGTCATTGCGATTTGCATCCCCTTCCACGAGTGGGCGCACTGTCTTGCGGCCCATCTCTTGGGGGATACCACGCCGGAGCAGCAGGGGCGGCTCACGCTCAACCCCCTGGTCCATATCGACCCAATGGGCGCGCTGGCGCTGTTCTTCACCGGATTCGGCTGGGGGCGAGCTGCTCGCGTGAATCCGCACCAAATGCACCGTGTCGCCAATCACCGCGTGGGGATGGCGATCACGGCGTTCGCCGGCCCTTTCTCCAACGTGCTCTTGGCCGCGCTCTTCGCGCTGCCCTTCCGCCTTGATCTGGTCTCCCTGCCGATGAACTATGGCGGGGTGATGTCCCCGGCGGAGCGGTTGGGAATGGTGCTCTATTGGGCGATGGCGATCAATGTGATGTTGGCGCTCTTCAATCTGATCCCGCTCCCGCCCTTGGATGGCTCGCGCATCCTGGCCGGCTTTGCCGCGCCGGGGGTCGCCAATTTCATCGAGCGCTTGGAGCCGGTCGCCCCCATCATCTTGCTGGTCGTGCTCTTCGTCCTGCCGCAGATAGGGATTAACATCGTCGGCTGGTTGGTCTCGCCTGTGCAACGCAATCTGACCGCGATCTTGATGGGGTGATAGGACTCAGGCGAATTCGGCACCGGGTGAAGCAATTTGCGCTCACCCTGATCGCGCCGCTGCGCCCGGTCGATCACACCTACGTCGGGGCGCACCTCTCACCCGCGCTGCACGCGCTCTTCCGGCGGATGCCGCGCGCCGAGCAACTGCACGGCATCGACATCGCGCGCCAGCTTGAGGCCCAGGGCTATCGCGACCCCGACCTGATCGTCGCCGCGCTCCTCCACGACGTCGGCAAAATCGTCGCGCCGCCGCGCCTCTGGGAGCGCGTGATCGTCGTCTTAGCCGAACACGCCGCCCCGACCTTCGCGGCCTTCTGTCCCCTCCGAGCCTTCGTCGCCCGCCGCCGCCATCCAGCGTGGGGCGCGAACTTGGTCGCGCGGGCCGGCGCCTCCCCCCGCACCAGCGACCTCATCCGCCGCCACCACACCCCTCCCGGCCCCGACGCCAAACTCGCCGCCCTCCAGGCCATAGATGAGGACGCTAAATAGACGTTGACCTACCAATCGATTCGCCCATTCGCCCATTCGCCCATTCGCCCATTCGCCCATTCGCCCATTCGCC
>JBKHCQ010000399.1:0-3447 GCA_046541755.1 Anaerolineales bacterium
AATTTTTTACCCTTGCGAAGGTTCGGGAACGCATTTCAAGCTAAGATTCCCCTGCTCTGTCGGAGGGGACATTTTGAGAGAAGCCATCCGTAACCTTCGCAAGGTTTGCCGCGATTCTACAATCTGGGGAACCGGCGCAAGACCTCAACTCGGACGGGCAACTGTGCGCGATCTCCCATCTCCAATTCGGCGCGGGATTTCGGCTCGCGGCGGGGCGTGACCAGAATCCAGAGCGGCGTGCCCATCTTCTGGTACTTCTCCTTGATGTAGGCTTGCCCCACTAAGGTGCCCTCGGTATCCAACGCACAACTGGTCACGTGGCCGATCACTTTACCCCGCTCGTCCACCACGGGGTCCATCGGCTGAGGCATCGGGTGGCCCTTTTCGGAGACGCCAAAGCGCACGACCTCCGCATCTCGTTGGGCCTCATGCTCGATGAAGGCCTCGCGCCCCACGAAGAACGGCTTGTAGATCTTGACGTACCCCCCGAATCCGGCGTCGGCCATCGTCAAGTTGAGCGGGCCGGCCATCTCGTGGCCGTAGAGCGGCAGTCCCGCCTCCAAGCGGAGGCTATCCCGCGCGGCCAGGCCGCAAGGCTTCACCCCCATCGGCGCCCCGACGCGCAACAGCACATTCCAGAACTCCACCAGGCGGTCGGGATGGACGAACAGCTCGTAGGCGATGCGCTCGCCGGTGTAGCCGGTGCGGCTCACGAGGATGTCGAAGCCGCCCAAGGTCACTTGCGTGATGCCCGACCAGGGCAACACCTTGATCTTCTCCAGATCCTCGACCTCGCCGCCCAATGCCAGCAGGATCTCCTTGGCCTTTGGCCCCTGGAGCGCCAGCTCGTGACGCATCGCCGCGCCGGCCGCCGGGTCGCGCAGATCGCGCAGTTCGACATCCTCGCCCTGGAATTTGACCCACGGGCGTTCAGGATCGATCATCACCTCGCCGCTGAGGACTGCGTTGGCCCAGGCCCAATCCTTGTCGTTGTTCGCGGCGTTGACGACTAACATGTAGTGCTCTTCGCCTAGCCGGTAGACCAGCAGGTCGTCCAAGGGGATGCCGTCCACATCGAAGAAGGCCGTGTATTGCGATTCTCCCACATCCAAGGCCGTGATGCTGTTGACCAAGATCATATTCAGGAACGACGCGGCCTCCGCGCCCCGAATGTCCCAGCAGCCCATGTGGCTCACATCGAAGAGGCCGGCAGCCTCGCGCACGGCCCGGTGCTCCTCCAGATTCGAGGTGTACCAGACCGGCATCTGCCATCCGCCAAAGGGCACCATCTTGGCGTCCAGCTCGCGGTGCGCGGCATTGAGGCGCGTTTTCCGCAGCGGCGCATCCTCCGGCGGCGACCAGGTGAACTTCGGCAGCGGCTCGCCCGCCGGCTCCTTGTGCGACCACGCCCCGATGAAGTAGGGCTTCGCGAACGGCCCGGTCTCCGCCACAATCTCGATCTCCGGCTCCGGCGCGGCGCCCAGATCGCGCACCGCATCCAGGGACATCTCCCGCCCGTAGACATCGTCCGTGGCCACGAACCCGTCGACCAGGGCGCGCAGCCAGGTCATCACGCGCGAAGCATCGTCACGGGGGACATCCAAGTAATAGCGGGTGTCATCCAGATGGGTCAACAGCCCGGCGGCCATCAGATCGCCGTTGGCCTCCAGCAGCGTGATGCTGCGCGCCTCATCGGGCGCCATATCCGCCGTGTTGGAGGGCGTCAGCCATTCCACGAAGACCTTGGCCAGGTCGCCGACCAACTCGAGACGCTCATAATCTGCGTCGCCTTGCGGCTCATCGTCGAGATAATAGAAGTGTGGGTAGCCGGTCTCGGCCTCGATTGGCTCCACGACGCCGGCTTTCTCCGCCACCGCAGCGATCTCCAGCTTGACCTCCTCCAGGACATCGAAATCGACCCGCGCGCGGTAGTCGTGGCCGCGCCGCCTGGGCAATTCGTAGGGCTGCATCGCGCGCATCAGGCGCGCGATGGCGCCGGCCACCTGCGTCATCTCTTCTTCCTTGAGGCCGCGCTGAGTGACCCACGGGGTGCCGAAGCGCACGCCGGAGGGGTAGGCGGCGGTCGTATCGCCGGGGATGGTGTTGCGATTGGCCACGATGCCGGCAAGGTCCAAGAGATTCGCGGCGGGATCGCCCATCAGCGGCGTGCCGTCGGGGCCGGCGATGCCCTTGCAGTCCATCAAGACCATGTGGCTGTCGGTGCCGCCGTAGGCCACGCGGATGCCCTCGTCTTCGAGGCCGTGGGCCAGCGCGCGGGCGTTCGTCACCGTCTGCTGCTGGAGTTGTTTGAAATCCTCGGTCTGGGCCACCTTCATCGCCACGGCAATGCCCGCGATGGTGTTCATGTGCGGCCCGCCCTGCAAGCCGGGGAAGACGGCCCGATCGAATTTGCGGCGCAATCCCCTATCGTGCGTGATGATCACCGCGCCGCGCGGGCCGTTCAGCGATTTGTGGGTGGTGAAGGTCACCACATCGGCGATGCCCACCGGGTTGTCGCAGACGCCGACGGCGACCATCCCGGCGATGTGGGCGATATCGGCCAACAGATAGGCGCCCACCTCATCGGCGATCGCGCGGAATTTGCGCCAATCGATCTTGAGCGGATAGGAGGTGTAGCCGGCGATGATCAGCTTGGGCTTGACCTCCAGCGCCTGCTCGCGAATCGCGTCGTAGTCGAGCCTCTCGGTCTGGGGATCGACGCCGTAATGGGCGACGTTGTAGGTCTTGCCGGAGTAGGCGACCTTGCTGCCATGGCTCAGGTGTCCGCCGACGTAGAGCGAGAGGCTCATCATCGTGTCGCCGGGATCCATCAGCGCGTACTGGACGGCGGTGTTGGCCGGCGCGCCGGAGAGCGCCTGCACGTTGACGTAAATCTCATCGGGGGAGAGGCCGTTGGCGAAGACTTGGGCCGTGCGGCGGCGGGCCAGCGCCTCCAACACGTCGGCGTACTCCACGCCCTTGTAGTAGCGGGGGTCGCTGAAGCGCCGATAGTGGCCCAGCATCTCCTCGTAATCTAAAATCTCCTCCTCGGTCATCTGGCGCGTCCGCTCGCTGGGATAGCCCTCCGCGTAGATGTGGGCAAATGGCGAGCCGACCGCCTCGTGCACCGCCGGCGGGGAGATCGATTCCGAAGGCACCATCACCAGCTTGCGCTGCTGGCGCTCGGTCTCATAGCCAATCAACTCGGATAGTTCGGGATCTAATTCCTGCAAAGGTTCACGGAAGAGAAAGTCCTTCATAGTACAGTACACTCCTTTTTGGCACTTATTTTTAGCAGAAGTAACAAGCGGGGAAAAGTTGCGTTTGATTGCTTGGCGTAACTTATGCCATCTATAGCAATCGCTAGTTAAATTTTACTCTTCTGATGATGAAAGAGCAAGCGTGATTTGTAATCTCAGCGACGGCATTCCTCACATATCGACGGGG
>JBKHCQ010000400.1:0-3430 GCA_046541755.1 Anaerolineales bacterium
TTAGTGGCAAATACTTTAAGGACTCTACTGAAAGAACTCTAAAAATCCGATTTTTAGAAATTTACTACTAGATGTAGGTTTTTCGCGCGTGAATTTCATATATGTAGTAGGTTGCGTGCGTAAAAATCGGATTTTTGACCTTTTTTCAGGGGAATCTTTAAGACACTAACCAAGGTGCAATGCACTTAGATTTAAGTAACAGTTATGCCCGCTGCAATATAGGCCTGGTGATAAGCTCGAAAGTGCGTTGCGCCTCAAAACAATTACGAAGATTATTACGTAATACGCAATACGTTTTATTATATCCAAACGTGGAGGTATTTGATACATGGATAATGTCCAGGATTTTGCGGAACGTGTCATCGCCAATATTGAGCAGGTGATCGTTGGCAAGCGCCTGACGGTGGAGTTGGCCGTTATCGGTCTGTTGAGCCAGGGCCATCTGCTCATCGAGGATGTGCCCGGCGTGGGGAAGACGATGTTGGCGCGAAGTTTGGCACGCTCCCTCAACTGCTCCTTTGGGCGGATTCAGTTCACGCCGGATATGCTGCCCAGCGATGTCACCGGCGTCTCGATCTATAACCAGGCCACGCGCACCTTCGAGTATCAGCCGGGGCCGCTGATGGCTCAGATCGTCCTGACCGACGAGATCAACCGGGCGACGCCCAAGACGCAGGCCGCGCTCCTGGAGGCGATGGAGGAGCGCCAGATCACGGTGGATGGCGTCACGCATCCCCTGCCGATGCCCTTTATGGTGATGGCGACGCAGAATCCGGTGGAGTACGAGGGCACGTTCGCGTTGCCCGAAGCGCAGTTGGATCGCTTCCTGATGCGTATTCATCTCGGTTACCCCGAATTGGATGAGGAGATTGAGGTGATGGATCGGCAACAGTTCCGCCACCCGATCTTGGATCTGACGCCGGTTTCCTCCGCCGAGGAGTTGATCACGGCCCAGGAGGCGATCAAAGCCATCTATGTGGCGCCGGCGGTGAAGGAGTATATCGTCCGCCTGGTGCAGCGCACCCGCGATCATAATCATACCTCGTTGGGCGCCAGCCCGCGCGGCAGCTTGACGCTCTATCGCACCGGCCAGGCCCGCGCCGCGCTCCATACCCGCGACTACGTCCTGCCGGATGATGTCAAAGCGGTCGCCGGCGCCGTCTTAGCGCACCGCTTGATCCTCAGTCCTGGCGCGCGTCTCCGTGATGTTACCGCCGAGGAGGTTGTGATGGAAATCCTGGATAAGACGCCGGTGCCAGAGGGGCAGCATACGCGGACCCAGAAATGAAAATTCACCCCCACATCAAGCTGAGAAGTGCCCTCCTGCCGATCTTGACGCTGCTGGTGTTGATCGTCGAAATCTTCACGCCGTATCGAGGCTGGCGGATGCTTTTCGCTGGCTTGGGCGGCGCGTGGTTACTCAGCACCTTCTGGGCTTGGGAATTGGAGCAGCATCTTCAGCTCCGACGGGAGATGCGCTTTGGATGGGCGCAGGTGGGGGATCGATTGGTGGAGCGGTTCACGCTCATTAATGACGCTTGGGCGCCCGCCGTCTGGGTGGAGGTGGTGGATCAATCCACGATGCCGGAGTATCATGTGAGTCGCGGCATCGGCCTGGGGATGCGCGACGCCATCCGCTGGCATGACGAGGCTGTCTGTCAACGCCGGGGATTATTCACGCTCGGCCCGACGCGCCTCCGCACCGGCGATCCCCTGGGCGTCTACAGCGTCGAGCTGGATTACCCCGCCGCGATGCCGCTGTTGGTGCTGCCGCCCATCGTGCCCCTGCCGGCGATTGAGGTCGCGTCGGGCGGGCGAACGGGCCAAGGACGTCTGCGCGTCGGCGCTGTTGAGCGCACGGTCAGCGCCTCCAGCGTGCGCGAGTATGTGCCCGGCGATAGCCGGCGCTGGATTCACTGGCGGCTCTCGGCGCACCACGATGAGTTGTACGTGCGCGAGTTCGATGGGATGCCCTCGGCGGATTGGTGGATTGTATTGGATATGGATCGCTATGTGCAGGCGGGCACGGGGCTGGATGCCACGCAGGAGCACGGCGTGATCTTGGCTGCGTCCCTGGCCGACCGGGGCATCCGACAGCGACGCTCTGTGGGCCTGGTGGCGCAGGGCGAGGAGTTGGTCTGGATCGCGCCGGATGAGGGGGAGGGCCATCGCTGGGAGATTCTCCGGGCGCTGGCGACGGTCTCCCTGGGCGCGCATTCCCTCCACGAGGTACTCACCCGCATCCAGCCTGATTTGGGACAGCGCACCAGTTTGATTATCATCACGCCCTCGTTAGATCCGCACTGGGTCGAGGCCCTGATCCCCCTGATGCAGCGCGGCGTGGTTCCCACCGTCTTGCTGATAGATCCGAGTACCTTCGCGGAGGACAAGAAGTATAGCGCGGAGGTCGAGGCGCTCTTGGTCGAGTTGGGTATCGCCTACTATCCTATCGAGCGCGAGATGTTGGATCGCCCGGAGAGCCGGCCTGGTGAGCAGGGGCAGTGGGAGTGGCGCGTGCTGGGGACGGGCAAAGTGATTCCTATCCGCAAGCCAGAATCCACCAATTGGAAGGTGTTATCCTAATGACGACGCAGAGACGAAGGCGCCGCTCGCTCGCCAGCTATTTGGATCTGCCCACGATGATCTCGGCCCTGATCCGCCGCCTGGGGCCAAAGGCTGTGCTGCTGTGGACGTTGCTCGTGCTGGTGATGGCCAGCGTCGCGAGCGGCTTGGCAAGTCTGGTCGCCGGCCTGCAATCCGGCTACCTCTTCCTCACGGTTACCTTGGCGCTGACGGCGGCGTGGGGCATGGCCGCGCTCGGCGCGTCGATGCGCGCCCGCTTAGCCGCCGCATTGAGCATGTCGTTGGGGATGATTTTCTTGCTCATCCACGTGGGTGGTCTGGGCGACGATCTCTTCCGCGCGGCGCGCGCGACGCTGGGGTTGCTGATCGAGATCGTAGCTTGGCCATGGCTCGGCCCGCCCCGGCTCGCGACGATCCTCGCGCCTGCGCGGGCGCTCGTCGGCGTGTGGGGCGATATGGCCATCTTGCTCCGGCGCCCGCTGACGTGGCTCTGGGGGGTGATTCAGGGGCGCGGCGTCTTCGATCCCGTCGCCTCGACGCTGACCTGGGGCCTGGCGATGTGGCTCTGTGGCAGTTGGGCCGGGTGGGTGGCGCGACGGCACATTCATCCGTTGCTGGCCATCGCCCCCGGCGGCGCTTTGGTCGCTTTTCTCTTGGCCTACACGGGGGCCAAAGCGGCCATCCTCCTGCCGATCATCGGCCTGACCCTGATCCTGATGGCGCTGATGCGCGAGTGGGCGCGCGAGCAGCGCTGGGAGCAGCAGAACATTGATTATTCGCGCGCTTTGTGGCAGGATATGGTCGTCGTCGCGATGCTGGTGGCGGCGGCGACGGTGAGTGTTGCGGC
>JBKHCQ010000401.1:0-3424 GCA_046541755.1 Anaerolineales bacterium
AAGATCTAAAAAATCTGTGCGATCCGTGAAAATCCGTGAGCTGTTTTCAAAAAGTATCCGGTAGCTAGAAAGGTAATTAAATACCCCCATGTTCGTCATTCGTCATTCGTCAAATTTATAAATTCTGAAGCTTCTGGACCTTGATCCTCACAAAGCTTTGTTATTTGTCGCTTTGATGCTTTGCTGTTTTTAAAGATCAGAGACTCTCCGACCCCTCTCCCAAGCCCTCGTAAGAGTTGAGGACAAAGGCGAAGGTGCTGCCTTCACTCGGCGCGCTTTCCACCCAGATACGACCTTTGTGCTTCTGGATGACGGAGCGCACAATCGCCAATCCCAGGCCGGTGCCGTGAATATCCTCGGTCTCCGGCAGTTGGACGCGATAGAAGCGCTCGAAGATCTTGGGTTGTTCCTCCAGCGGGATGCCTAAGCCGCTATCCTCCACCCTGACAATAACGTGGTGATTGTCGCGCATCGCGCGCACCCGCACCCACCCTTCTGGCTCATTGTATTTGACCGCATTGCTGATGAGATTCTCCACCACCTGCCGCAAACGGCGGGCATTACCCAGCACCCAGAGCGGATAATTTGGCAGATCATAGGATAACTCAATCCCGTTCTGTTGCGCCGAGATCAGGTGGGTCTCGACCGCCTCCTTGATCACCCGATCTATGCGACAGGGTAACATCTCCAAATCGTACCCCGCCTCGATGCGCCCGATGTCCAGCAGATCCGAGATCAACGCGGTAATGTGGCGCAGGCTTCGCAACGCCTTCTGAATAAAATCCTGTTGCATATCGGAGAGTGGCCCGACGCGCTCCAACAACTCGATGTAGCCCTGCACCGTCGTCAGGGGCGTGCGGAGGTCGTGCGAGACGGTGGAGACAAACTCCGATTTAAGGCGATCCAACTCCTTCAGATGCGTGATATTCTGCATAATCACGACCTGCCCCACCTCCGCGATAGGTGTCAACTGCGCATTGAAGACCCGATCCTCATCCAACTCCACCTCGGCGTGGGCCATCTCCTCGGCGTCGTCAGCGCCGTCCTGATCCTTGCCCGCGCCCCCGCCATTTTCTAAAAAGAGATCCAAGAGACCGGCGTTATCGATGTAGTCCGTCAGCGGATGGTCCACAGCCTCGGCAGGCAGACCGAAGAGCAAAGCGGCGGTATCGCTCCACAACAACAGCCGATTCTCCATATCGGTCACTAAAATCGCCTCGGCGGCGTGCTCCAGGATGGCCCGCAGGCGCGATTTTTCCGCCTCGACGGCGCTGAACAAGCGCGCATTCTCCAATGCGATGGCGGCGAAGTCGGCAATCGAGGAGAGCGTGAAGAGCTGATTTTCCGTGAACGCTTCCGATTTCTTCCGGTTGACCACGCCCAAGACGCCGATCACGCCGCGCCCCGGCGCCTGAAGGGGCACGTAGAGCAGCGAGCGCACCAAGTAGCCGGTCGCGATCTGGGTCTGGCGCTGCAACATCGCGGGCCGCCCGGAGTTGATCACCTGCCAGGCGACGCTGTCCGCCGCCTCGACGTGAAATCGCTGGACGATCTCCTCGCTCATATTTTTGGAAGCCCGCAAGTAGAGCTTATCCTTCTCTTTTAGCAGGATAAACCCCTCCTCCGCGCGGGTCAAATTCACCGCCGCGCCCAAAATCCGCTGCAACACCTCATCAGAATCTAACGAGGAAATGACGGATTTACCCACGGTATAGAGCGTGTTGAACTCTTGCAGGCGGAGGTTGAGTCGCTCATTTGCCTGCGCGAGGTGTTTCTTCAGCGTTTGGCGCGCCGCTGCTTGCAGCCCCTGCGTCAATGCCGATTGCACCTTGGTCTGATCCTGAGCGTTCAGGAACGGATACTTGAGGATCGCCACAGGATGCAGCGGCAGCAGAGCGTTGATTAACGAGAGTGAAGGCGGCGTGCGCGTCACTACGATCATGGGGATCGCGCCGACCATCCAACTCTCACTCAACCTTTCAATCGCCTGGTACGTTTTCTTCTTAGGCAGGACCAAGACAATCAACGCTAAATCCTTCAACTGCACACTATCGCCCAGATCGAAAAAGGGCGAACGCGACATCGCGCTGACGCCCTCTGGCAATAAGGCCACCAAATCCTGAAATATATCGCGCTCCTCATTCAAGATCAAAACTTGCGTTTGCTGCATAATCGCCACTCTCCTTTGACATCTCACGCCGGTCATCCCGTAGATATAAGCAGGACTCCATCCCTTATCATAGCGTAATTAGGGCAGTATGCAAACGTCAAGGGTTTTGCGGAAGCGCTTTGAATTGGATTGAATTGGATCGAATTGGATCGAAGAGGAGCGAACGGCGCTTTACATCTTCGCAATCTGGATTACAGTTGGGGTGTAAGGTTTGGAAACACTCCCCTGAATCGTCACTTTGGAGGACTGCGGGCGGACTGCGGGCGGACTGCGGGAGGACTGCGATGAAACGAATAGGCAAGATACCTCGTATTATCATCGGCGTGCTGTTGATCGCGCTCTTCATCGGGCCGTTCCTGGTGCCGGTGCCGCCCCTGGAGGACACCGTGCCGCCGCAGGCGCTGGCCGATCCGGACAGCCGTTTTGTGGAGATCAACGATGTAACGCTCCACTACAAAACGCAGGGCGCGGGCGAGCCAGCGATGCTCTTACTGCACGGTTTTGGCGCCAGCACCTACTCCTGGCACGCGGTGATGGCGCCGCTGGCCGAGGAACGGCGCGTCGTCGCCTTCGACCGCCCCGCCTTCGGCTTGACGGAGCGCCCGCTGCCCAATCGCGATAACTGGCCCGGCTACAACCCCTACGGAATCGACGCGCAGGTGGAGTTGACCATCGGGCTGCTGGACACGCTGGAGCTAGACGCGGCGGTGCTGGTAGGCAACTCGGCGGGCGGAACCGTGGCGATGGCGACGGCGTTGGCCCACCCGGAGCGCGTCGCCGCGCTGATCTTGGTCGATCCGGCGATCTATGGCGGCGGCGGAACGCCCGCCATCGTCCGCCCGCTGCTGAACACGCCGCAGATGCGCCATCTCGGCCCGCTGATCGCGCGCCGCATCCGCGACTGGGGGCGCGACTTCGGGCGCTCCGCCTGGCACGATCCCGCGAAGATGCCGGCGGATTACTGGGAGAATTACGAGCGCCCACTCCAGGCACAGGACTGGGATCGCGCCCTGTGGGAGTTGACGCGGACCAGTGGACGACCCGACTTCGAGGCGCGCTTCGATGAACTGACGATGCCGATCTTAGTCGTCACCGGCGACGACGACCGCATCGTCCCCACCGAGGATAGCATCCGCCTGGCGGGCGAGCTGCCCGCAGCCGACCTGGCCATCATCCCCAACTGCGGCCACGTCCCTCACGAGGAATGTCCCGCGGCATTCTTATCAGCGGTCGCGTCGTTCTGGGAAGAAGAGA
>JBKHCQ010000402.1:0-3416 GCA_046541755.1 Anaerolineales bacterium
CAGGAGATTTCTATGCGACATCGTTCTATCCAGATCGTACCCTTTATCGGCTATGTTGTGCTCAGTATATTTGTGTTGCTTCTCTTTGGATCATCCTTCTATGTGGCTTGGGACGTTCACGCTACCGTCGGCGGCGTGGTCTTTATGGTGATTATGGGGGGATTGCTGTACCAAACTGCTTTGGAATACCGCCGCTTGCCCGACGTCGATCCTCCCCCGCTCCTCTCTCAGGTGAATTTACTTAATTTCGGCGCGGTGTTCTTGGGGGCCGTGAGCACTTACGTCCTCAACATCGACGTGGAGTTGGGCGCTGTGACCGCCTCCGGCCTGGTGGGCGTCATTGCCGCACTGGTCGCGCCCGCTTACGGCGTGCCCCTCTACTGTGGCTCCTTTGTGGGGATGACCTCCGCCCAATTCCTCAGCAGCCATACGGAGCTGGCCATCGCGGGCCTGATTGCCGGGGCAATTTACGTCCTCACCACCGGCGTCTACGATGGCTTCGGCGGCAAACTCGGCACCATCGCCTTTGCCGGCTGTGTCATCACCGGTATGTGCTTGAGGCGCGAATTTGTAATCGCCTCGGTTCCCATCTGGCGCATTGCAGGACAGATCGTCCTCTACGCCATCCTGGCGGCCGTCATCACCCGGTGGCTCAGCATCAACCGGGGCCACGGCGCCGTGATGGCCTCCGGCGCCGTGGGGCTGGTGGGGGGACTTATCCTGCCCGCCGTCTATCCCGTCGATGTGGGCAGGATGCTCGCCGTGGTGGTGATCTGCGCCTCCTTTGCGGGAATGTCGGCCCCGGCGCGCTTTCCCAAACTGTGGGCGATGTTAATCGTGGGGCTTTTCACCGGGATTGCGTTCGTCTATAGTATGCCCGTGCTCGGCGGCGCGGGCGGCAAACTTGGCACGCTCGCGTTAGGCGCCGGATTGGCTGCGCACGGTTATATGACATTGCTCGAAGGAGATGCACAATGACGAAGATTTACCACATCACATCGCGGGCGGATTGGGAGGCGGCGCGGCGCGCGGGCGTCTATCGCACCGCGAGCCTGGAAAGCGAGGGATTCATCCACTGCTCCCGGCGCGATCAGGTGATCGCGGTAGCCGACGCGAACTTCCGCGGGCAGACGGGGCTGGTGCTGCTGGCCATCGACGAGGCGCGCGTCGCACCGGAGATCCGCTACGAGGATTGTTACGCCAGCGGGCAGGCATTCCCGCACATCTACGGCCCGCTCGAGCTGGACGCGGTCACGCGGGTGGTCGACTTCCCGCCCGATGCGGAGGGACGCTTCGCTCTGCCAGACGAGGTGTAGGGTAAGGACAGGGTAGACAGGAGAAGAGGCCATCATTCGACGCGGCGTACATCCTCCGGCGTCGCCATCCGCTTGAACCAGGGCCCCCGATCGAAGTCGGCGTCGAAGCTGGCGATGGCCGGGATTTCGCGCTCCCCGTGAGACCCATCACTGTCCCACAGATCTATCGCCGGCCTACGGCCGGCACTGCGGCGAACCGCTGGCCTAAAATTTAGCCCCGAAGGGTTGGGTAAAAACTACAGCCACCGGACAATTTTACATCTTTATCTCAGCAGATGAAGCAAATGGCACAGAGGTTCGCGGAGTTTTTCACAGAGTTACTCAGAGAGATTTCTTTCTCCGTGCCCCTCTGTGCCTTCTCGGTGATGCTTTGTGCCCCAATTAAATCACGGAGCAAACGGCGGGACGATTTCACCCGATTCTCCATATAAATTTCACGAAATACGAAATGCGCAATACTCTCTAGCTCACAACACATCCATCGGATCGATGTCCACGCGCCAGCCGGCGGGGATCTCGATTTCGCGCAGGAAGGCCGCCGGATCCAAGCTCCGCAGCAGCAGTTGCCAGCGATATCGACCGCGCAGGCGCGAAAAGAAGGCCGGCGCCGGCCCGATGAGATCCGATTCCGGCAGATCCTCCTCCAGCAGCTTGATGCGAATCTGCGCGGCCAGCTCGTTCGCCCGCTCCTCCACGCGCCGCCGGTCGGGATGGGTCGTCAGCAGGCGCGCCAGCCGAATCGCGGGCGGATAACCCGTCCGCCGCCGAAACGCCAACTCGTACTTGGCGAAGCCCTCGTAATCGTGCGCCGCCGCGTACTGCACCGCGTAGTGATCGGGATGATAGGTTTGCAAGATCACGCGCCCACCCAGCAACCCCCGCCCGGAGCGGCCCGCGACCTGCGTCAGAAGCTGGAACGTCCGCTCGGCGGCGCGGAAATCCGGCAGATTGAGCGCCGTATCGGCGGAGATGATGCCCACCACCGTGACCTTGGGCAGGTCTAATCCGCGCGCGATCATCTGCGTGCCGACTAATATATCCGCCTCGCCCCGCGCGAAGCGCGCCATAAGCGCCGCGTGCGCCCTGTGCGAGCGCGCCACGTCGCTATCCCAGCGCAACAGGCGCGCCTCCGGCCAGCGCTTCGCCGTCTGTTCCTCCAGCCCCTCCGTGCCCAGGCCAAACGCCCGCACGCGATGCGATCCGCACGTGGGGCACGTGTGCGCCATCGGCTCGCGGTGCCCGCAATGATGGCAGATCAACGTCTCGACGCGCCGATGGGCCGTGAGCGGCAGGTCGCATTCGGGGCACTCCGCCACCCAGCCGCAATCCCGGCAGAAGACGTAGGTCGCCGCCCCCCGCCGATTCAGGAAGAGCAACACCTGCTCCTCGCGCGCCAAGGCCTGCGTCACCGCCGATTGCAACGCCCCGCTGAAGATGGATCGATTGCCCGCCTGCAACTCCGCCCGCATATCGACAATCTGCACGGGCGGCAGCGCGATGGTGCAGGCGTGCGACGCCGACGCCACGGGCCGATAGCGGCTCCGGCGCAGATGGAGCACGCGCTGCCAATCCGCCACCCGGCGGCTGTGACTGACGATCCGCCGCTCCAGCGTGATCAGCCGATAGCGCCCCGCCTGCGCCCGCGCGTAGGCCTCCAGGGAGGGCGTCGCGCTGCCCAGCACGAGCAACGCGCCGGTCAGGCGCGCCAACGCCGCCGCCGTCTCCCGCGCGTGATAATACGGCTGGCGACTCTGCTTGTAGCTGGTGTCCTCCTCCTCGTCGATCACGATCAGCCCCAGATCCGGGAACGGCGTGAAGAGCGCCGAGCGCGCCCCGACGATCACGTCGATTTCGCCGCCGCGCACGCGCCGCCACGTGTCGTAGCGCTCGCCCCGGCTCATCTGACTGTGCCACAGCCCCACCCGCCCGGGGAAGCGCACCATAAAGCGGCGCACCGTCTGCGGCGTGAGGCTGATCTCCGGCACAAGGATGAGCGCCTGCTGGCCCCGGTCGAGCACCTGAGCCGTCGCCC
This sequence comes from Anaerolineales bacterium, assembly GCA_046541755.1. Classification (GTDB taxonomy): domain Bacteria; phylum Chloroflexota; class Anaerolineae; order B4-G1; family SLSP01; genus JAAAOZ01. The sequence goes on from JBKHCQ010000402.1 coordinate 3,349, forward strand.
GCAGATATAGCTCCGTCTTGCCGGAGCCGGTGACGCCCAACAGCAGCACCGGCGCGGGCGCGCGTCGA
>JBKHCQ010000403.1:0-3414 GCA_046541755.1 Anaerolineales bacterium
TTTAGCCGACTTTAGCTTCTAGCCCGCGATTTATCTGCGGGCTACTGCGGGCTACTGCGGGCTACTGCGGGCTACGAACTTCACCTAAATACCCATAAATACCCATAAGAGCCTTGCGTATTTTACAAACCGTCGCACCTAAATGAGTCTTTTACGTAATACGCCATACGTTTTACGTCCCCTACTCCTCCGCCTCCTCCGCTCCCCGAATCTGCAACCAGATGACGCCGCGCTGAAGCGGGGCTAACGCTTCGTCGATAGAGGCGAGATCCTCATCCAATACCCGAAAAACAATCTCCGCCGGGAGGTCGCCGCGCAGCGCTTCATCGTCCGGGGCCAGCGCGAGGGGGATGCGATAGGATTGGCTCTCGCCCGGCGATACGGTCGCTGTGATCTCGCCGCGCACCTCGCCCAGCGCCCACACCTGCATCTCGATTTCCATGGGCATGGCGAAATCGTGCCGGACAACGACGCGCACACTCGCATCCTCCGGCTCTTGCTCAACGGAAAAAGCGTGCAGCGTCTCGTAGGGCCGCCAACTGCCCACCGCCTCCAGCGCCGGATCGCGCCCCAGCAGGAGATAACGCGGCGATTGGGTGAGGGCCACGCGCAGGAGGCGCCCATCGCCGGCCAGCGTGGATGTTTCGCCGGTCATCTCGACGACGGGTATTTCTGACATCGGCAGCGGGAGCGCGACTTCGCGCGGGGTCTCCGCCGACGTCCACACGACTAACGCCAGCGCATTCCCTTTCTTGAAAAGCAGCGCGTAATCCTCCGCGCGCGCCAGCGGGATCCGCCGCAGAAAGCGATAGCCGTGCAGCGTCTGGGCCAGCGTCTGCGCCGCCGCGTAGGCCGGCTTGGGCGAAAAGTCGTGATGCACCATCCCGAAGTGATGCTCCGGGTCCCAGGGATCGAGGCCGTCGTCGCGCCAATCGTACCAGATGTTGAGATGGATGTCGTGCGCGAGGTTGAAAAGCCACTGGCGCGCGAGGTATTGCGCCTGCTGATATTGGGTGATCCCATGCTCCACCGAGGGGAAGCCCCACTCGCTGGAGAGGATGGGGATTTTCCACGCGGGGTTATGCGCATCGATGAGGGCGCGCAACTGGAGATAGGGGCCAAGCAGCTCCTCCGGCTGTTCGACGCCGTAGGAATGGACCGAGACCGCGTCCACGTGCTGGAAGAGGCCCATCTCGCCCAAGGTCTCCCAGTACGCCCACTCGTAGCCGCAGAGGGCCGGCGCGATGACCAACGCGGTAGGATCGGCGCGGCGGATGGCGGCGGCGGCACGCATCGCCAGCAGGCCGTAGTGATGGGCGCGCGGCTCCGGATACCAGAAGTGCGCCAGATTCGGCTCATTCCAGATCTCCCAGATGACGCCTCGGCCTCGATAGCGCCGGGCGGCCGCCGCCGCGAAGCGCGCGAAGGCCGCACGCCCCCCATCAGAGTGGGGCGAATGGCCGCCATCGTAGAGCGCGTTGCCGTAATCCAAGATGAAGACGATGCGCATATCGTGGGCCGCGAAGGCGGCGACGAGCGCATCGTAGCCGGAAAAGTCATAGCGCCCTTTCTCCCGCTCCACCTCGTGCCAGAAGAGATCCATCCGCACAAAACGGATGCCGGTGGCCGCCAACTGCGCCACCTCGCGATAGTCCGGGTTGATAAAGTGGATTTGCGCGCCGAACGGCTCCGGCACGACCGGCTCCGGCAGATGCCACAAGGCGGGCAGCGGCGTCGGCGGGGCGGGCGTGGGCGTGGCCGTGCGCGTGAGCATGGGGATGTCGATGGTGGGGAGCGGCGTCGGCGTGGCGGTGGGCGTCCCCGCCGGCGTGGAGGTTGCAGTGGAGGTTGCAATGGGGGATGGCGTAGCTGTGGCGGTCGGCATCGACGTCGCGGGCAGCGGATCGGCCTGGGCGGCGGGCAACGCGCACGCTGTCAGGAGGAGGAACAGCCCCCCGCCCAAGACGAAAAAGCGCCATGGATAAGATCGTCGTGGGATCATCATGTTCCTCAGTCTACGGGATTTTCCGACCTGAACAAGTTGTCCAACTCCAATTTCCAATTTCCAACTTCCAACCCTCTAACCTCCAGCCCTCACCTCCGCCACGATCATCCCCAGCAGGATCACCCCGCCGCCGATCCACTCCCGCGCGGCTAACATCTCTCCGCCCAACGTGACGGCAAAGACCGCCGCCCAGACCGGCTCCAGCGCGAAGATCAGCGCCGTGTGCGTGGACGTCGTATGCCGCTGCGCCCACGTCTGCACGCCGAAGACCAACGCCGAGGCGACCAGGCCCATGTAGATCATCGCGGGCAGCGCCGCGCGCGGCGGCGTTAGCGTCCCCGCCTCGAAAACGACCGCCGCCGCCGAGGTCAGGATCGCCGCCGTGAACAGTTGCACCCAGGTGAACGCCAGCACCTCGTGGCGCGGCGCGAAGTGGCCCGTGCTCAGGATGTGCCCCGCGAATCCCACCGCGCAGGCCAGCACCCAGAGATCACCCGCCGCGAAGTCCAGCGTCGCATTCAGCGTCATCACCCCCAGGCCCGTCGTCGCCAAGACCACGCCCGCCACAGCGGCCCGCGTCGGCGGATCGTGCAACAGGAGCGCCGCGAAGATCGGCACCAGGACGACGCTCAAGCCGGTGATGAAGGCCGCCTTTCCCGCCGTCGTCGTCTGCAACCCAATCGTCTGCGTGACGAAGCCCACCGTCAGCCACCCGCCTGTGAGCGCGCCCGCGCGCCACAACCGCGCCCCCAAGTCGAAGCGCGCGCGCTGGCGCGCCAATCCCAGCGTCAGGGCCATCGTCGCCACCCAGAACCGCCCCGCTACAAAGACCAACGGCCCCACCACATCCAGCACCTGCTTGACGATGATGAAGGTCGAACCCCAGATCGCCGTCACCAACACCAACGCCACATCCGCCTGCCACTGCTTGATTTCTCGCATTGAGCCTCCTGGTTATAAGAACGTATTTCGGGAACCCTTGCGAAGGTTCCCAAGAGTGCGCAACCTTCGCAAGGTTGGGTATAGCGTCACCCTCACCTCTCAGAACGAATCTTGACGCAAACGCCGCTCCAATCCTCTCGCTCCCAGTCCCCCGTCCCGGGGACGTCCCAAGCGCAAGTTGTCCCGCTTCCTCGCCCCCGAGACGGGGGCTAAGAGCTTTAGCGCCGTCTCCCGCGCATATCAGAGAGACGCTACTCCATTACGCTTCGTCATTTCGTAGCTGACTACGAACCTAAATCTTGACGTAAACGCTAATTATGTTAGAATGACTCTCGCTGTTATTGGATACAGAGTTATTGGAAGAGACCTTTCGACCTCGCGTGTCAGCAAGCCGCGAGGTCATTTTTATGCCCGGTCGCCGGTGAGTTCGCACGCAGCCTACATTATAATACACAGATTGATAATAA
>JBKHCQ010000404.1:0-3412 GCA_046541755.1 Anaerolineales bacterium
GGATGCCGAAGGCGAGGTGGTCAGCGCGTGGCTGTTCGATCCCGACGGGACGGTGCTGGAAGGGCCGAACGGGCCGGTGAGTCACCTGATCTGCGGCGGGGTGTACGACTGGTCCACGGGGTTGATCTACCGGGGTGGGCGGTACTTCGATCCTCATCTTACACCTGCACGACCTGACACCGATTGTGTCCCTCGAAGTCCGAGGTGAGTTCGAACGTGACCGCAACCGTATTTTGATAATACCCCTGCCCATGCGGCTACTACGGGGATCCCGAGCGGCAGTGCACCTGCTCGATGGGGATGATCCGCCGTTACCGCGAGCGCCTCTCCGGCCCACTGCTGGATCGCATCGATCTGCACCTGGAGGTGCCGCGCGTCAACTACGACAAGCTCAGCAAGGGCGCGCGGGGCGAGCCGTCGGCCTCGATTCAGGCGCGCGTCGAGGAGGCGCGCCGCCGGCAGCGCGAGCGGCTCGCGCCGCACGGGATGGCCGCCAACGCCGATATGGGGCCGGCGGAGATCCGCGAATTCTGCCCCCTCGACTCCGACCCCAAGGCGTTGCTGCGCGCCGCGATGCGCCAGATGCACCTCAGCGCGCGCGGTTACCATCGCGTGCTCAAAGTCTCGCGCACCGTCGCCGAGGCGCTGCAATATCGCACCCGCGTCTTGGATTTGAGCTAGGCCGCGTGCTGGGGGAGAGGATAATTTCCGAAAGCAAGCGCCCATTCGCCCATTCGCCCATTCGCCCATTCGCCCATTCGCTCATTCGCTCATTCGCCCATTCGCTCATTCGCTCATTCGCCCATTCTGTATTAAGATAGAGGCATGCGACGTTCAACCTACCGAATCGCTGCGCTGCTCGCGCTGGGAGCGACGTTGGCGACGCGCTTGCTCTGGCTGCGCCAAACCGCGCCGCCGCCCATCGGCCCGGTCGATGCGGAAGGCTATCATCTCCTGGCGCTGAATATGCTGGCCGGGCGCGGCTTCGCCATCGGCTGGACGCCGCCCTTCTGCGCGACCGCGATTCGGCCCCCGCTGTATCCCCTCTTTTTGATGCTCAATTATCTGGCACTGGGCGCGTCCCCCGCGCGCGCGGTGCTGATGCAGGTGCTGCTGGCGGTGCTGACAACCGCGCTCGTGATCCGCCTGGGCCGCGAGGTGGGCGGCGCGCGCGCCGGCGTGCTGGCCGGCTGGCTCTACGTCCTCAACGGGACGACCCAGCGCTATATCGGCTATCTCCTGGCCGAAACCCTCCTGCTCCCGCTGATGACCGCCGCGCTCTGGGCCTCCGTCCGTAGCCTCAAACGCCCCAGCATCCGAAAAAACCTCCTGGCGGGCGCACTCTGGGGGTTGACCCTCCTCACAAAACCGAACGTCCAGTATTTGGCGCTCTTCATTGGCGGCCTCATCACCATGCGGCTCGTCGTCGCTCGACATTCTGCTGTGGCCAGCCTTGTTTATCCCCCCAAAGGGGACCTGGCTCAGCCGCCTCCGGGATTTTTACGCATTACACACTACGCACGACGCGCTCTTCCCTTCTGGTTGGCGCTGCTGCTTATCCTCTGCCCGTGGCTCGCGCGAAATCGCATCGTGATGGGGCGGTGGATGCTCTCCGACGCCTTCGAGGAGAACCTCGCGCGGGTCAGCGCTGTCGCGACGCTGGCCGAAGTCGCGCAGGTGCAAGCTGCGCCGTGGACGCCGACGTGGGAGTTTATCTACGATATGCTGGAGTTGCGCGCCGCCATCCGCTACGATTGGAACGCCGCCGAGGTTGACGTGGGGGCATGTGAGGCGCGCACCGAGCGCCATCGCCAACTCGCGGCGCTCGCGCGGGAGGTGCTCGTGCAACATCCCCGCGCGTGGATCACGGCCCATCTGCGCGGCGTCGGGCGGAGCCTGCTGGATGTGGGGCATCACTACTGGTATCGGACGCTCTGCGGGCGGGCGTGGGAGACGACGGGCGTCGCGCCCGACATCTGGGCGCGGATGGGCTGGTCGCTGAAGCGGGGCGCGTTCGGGGATGCGATAGCGGCGCTGGTGCGCGAGCGGATCGCGCGTCCGCCGTGGCCAGCGGCCCTGCTCTGGTGGGCGCTGCTGAGCGGTCGGCTCCTGGTCTGGGCGTTGAGCCTCCGGGGCCTCGCGCGCCTGCGATCCGCGCCGGACATCGCGCTCCTGCTGGGGATGACCGTCGCCTATGTCGTCATACTTCCCGGCCCCATCGCCTACGACCGCTTCTACACGCCCGCCATCCCGGCGGTGGTGGTGTTGATGGCGCAAAAAAGACCTGACAGGTTTCGAAACCTGTCAGGTCTGTAGGTCTGCGCGAGTGAATTGCGAATTATTCCGGCTCCGGGCGTCGCATCCGCTCGGCCTCAGCATCGAAGAGTTGCTCGCGGATGTTCAAGTTGCTGGCGTGCAGCTTGAGCGATAGCTCGGCCGCCATCCGGCGCATGATGCGGAAGCCGATCTCCGGATAGTCGCTGCACAGCTTGAGCAATCGATCCCGTGGAATGCGTAACAATTGCGCGTTGGTCTTGCAGCGGACAGAGGCGGTGCGCCGCGCCTTTTCCACCAGGATGACCTCGCCGAAGGTGCTGATCGCCTCCAGCGCCGCGACCGGCAGAACGGCCTCGCCTGCCGATTTCGGTTCCAGGATGATCTCGACCTCGCCCTCCGCGAGGATGTAGAGCGCATCGCCTGGATCATCCTGATGAAAGACATACTCTCCGCCCAGGAAGTTGGATTCCTCGCAGACGCGCAGGACTAGATCTAGATGGATCTCGTTTAAATCGCGGAAGAGATCCGATTGTCGCAATATCTGTTTACTTTCCCGTAGATGCATTAGTTGCCTCCTGCTAAAATCGCAACCATTCTAAATCGCCTGTCCGAGTGTTTAAAATCGCGCATGTCGCCGCGCGCCAGCGGGTCTGCCCCAGCGCGCCGGGATTGATGAGCCGGGCGCCGGTCTCCTTGAGTTTTTTATCCAGGGGAATATGGGTGTGGCCATGGATGATGTAGTCATAGCGGGGATCATGCATCACCGTGTCGAGTTGGCGCCATACGTCGCCATGGAGCAATGCGATTCGAGACCCATTGAGCGTTAATTGATGTTGCATCCGCATCCGCTCCGGCCCGAACATTTCCTTGGCCAACTCACGCAAAGCGGGATCGCGATCCATATTGCCTTGCGCGATCCACAAATCGAACGGCGCGAAGAGTTTGAGCGTCGCCACACTGGTCACATCCCCCGCGTGCAACACCGTCGTGATCTCGCGCTCCTGATAGATCTGCAAGGCCGCTTTGACCTTCTGCTGATCGTTGTGCGTGTCTGATACTAATCCCAAGTGCATTTATTTTCCAGTATCTTCCCAACGGCGGGGATAACTAATCTTCCCTACACTGCGCGCACATC
>JBKHCQ010000405.1:0-3364 GCA_046541755.1 Anaerolineales bacterium
GAGCAGTATTCGAGACTTCCGAAGTCTGTCCTCCCCCAACTTGTAAATGCGCCCCTCTCAGGGGTCTTGAGGTGAAATGTTGTGTGATCCCGGACTGAAGTCCTGAGACAGACGCTAACGCGCCAAGCGACCACCTACGCGGGCGCGGGGGCCTTCCTCGCAGGAGGCAGGGGGCAGGTTGGCCGCCAGCCCTCTCCAGAGGCCTTTAGTCCTCGCATCCCTCAAGCAAATTCATCGCAATCTTTCACCCAATTCCCAACATGAACCACAGATGGTCTATGACTGAATTGAAACATGACTCTACTGAAAGAACTCTAAAAATCCGATTTTTTAGAAATTTACTACTAGATGTAGGTTTTTCGCGCGTGAATTTCATATATGTAGTAGGTTGCGTGCGTAAAAATCGGATTTTTGACCTTTTTTCAGGGGAATCAAACATATCTTAATAAGAAAGGCAATTTGAGGAGGTAGTTTGATGGAGCAAATGGAACCCAGAGACCCGATTCGTGTGATGATTGTCGACGATCATAATGTCGTGCGCAGTGGATTGAGCGCCTTTCTGATGGCGTTCGATGATTTACAATTGGTGGGCGAGGCCAGCAACGGCGCCGAGGCGCTGCGCCTGTGTGAAAAATTCCATCCCGATGTCGTCTTGATGGATCTGGTAATGCCGATTATGGACGGGGCCGCCGCCACGAAAGTTATCCGCGAGCGCTTCCCCGACATCCAAATTCTGGCGCTCACCAGCTTCAAGGAGCAGGATCTTGTGCAAAGCGCGTTGGAGGCGGGGGCCATTGGTTACTTGCTCAAGAACCTCCCCGCCGATAAGTTGGCGGAGGCCGTCCGCGCCGCGCAGGCGGGCAAGCCGACCTTAGCGCCGGAGGCCGCAGAGGCGCTCATCCAGGCGGCGACGCAGGAATCCAAGCAACCGGTGTATGATCTGACAGAGCGCGAAGAAGAGGTGCTGACCCTGATGGTTGAGGGACTGAGCAATCCAGAGATCGCCGAGCGGCTCTTCGTCAGTCGATCCACGATCAAATTCCACGTCAGCAACGTACTCTCCAAGCTAGGCGTCGCCAGTCGCACCGAGGCGGTCGCCGTGGCGCTCAAAAATAATCTGGTCGATAGGGAGGACAAAACCTGAGCCACATCCCCCCACCTGACCAGAAGAAAAGACCAAAACGCGCCCGATACATTCAGGTACGTTTTGCTGTATACTGTTGCACCTGGCGATAGGACAGATTATTCTTGGCGCGTGTGATCCACATACAGAAAAGGTGAGCTTCCGATGATGCAGCCCTAGCGCTTGATAACGGTCCGCTCGCGCCGCTATCGCGGATACTAACAACTCCTGCAACCGATTTACTTCTCAGAGATGCTCCATCATCAGGATATTTGGATTAATCCTCATGACTCACCTGAAAGACGGGGACGATCTCACGCCAAGACGCAAAGCCGCTTTTTAAGGGAGGAACTATGAAACCAACCCAAATCACGGGACGCCTCTGGAAATTGACGACGCCGGAGGGCGACCTCTACGACGACATCGACACGGATATGATCTTCCACAACCGCTACTTGCACATCACCGACGTAGATGCGATGAGCCAGTACGCATTGGACAACCTCGCGGGCTGGGAGGATTTCGCGCAGCGCGCGCGGCCCGGCGACATCGTGATGACGGGCCGCAACTTCGGCGCGGGATCATCACGGCAGCAGGCGGTGGATTGCTTTTTAGCGCTGGGGATCGGCGCCATTGTCGCCGAGAGCTTCGGCGCGATCTACAAGCGTAACGCGATCAACAGCGGCCTGCCCATCGTCACGTTCCCGGGCCTCACGGAGCGCGCACCGGCCTTCACGACCGGCGACACGCTGACGGTGGACTTCGCGACCGGCGCGCTGCGAATGAATGACGCCATCTTTCAAGCAGAACCATTCTCCCAGGTGCAGATGGACATCTACCAGGCCGGCGATCTCTTCGCTTACGGCAAACTATTGACGCCAAGCTAAACTTGCAACTTTAAACTTGCAACCTGCAACTTTTAACTTGTAACTTGTAACTTTTAACTTTCAACTTGTAACTCACAACTGGAGCAAACCATGGGACATACGTTCGCAGAAAAAGTGTTAGCACAAAAAGCCGGTCTTGATGCCGTGCAGCCGGGCGAGATCGTGACGGTGCAGCCGGATCGATTGCTCACGCACGACAACACGGCGGATATCGCCAATAAGTTTCGTAAGATCGGCGTGGATCGCGTGGCCAATCCGACGATGAACGTCATCGTGTTGGATCATGTGACACCGGCGGCCAACGAGACCTACGCCGCCAATCATCAGGCAATTCGCGCCTTCGTCGCCAGCCAGGGCATCCCGGCGTTCTACGACATCGGCGAGGGCATCTGCCACCAGGTGCTGCCGGAGCAGGGCCACGCCTGGCCCGGCGCGGTGATCGTGGGCAGCGACTCCCACACGCCAACGGCGGGCGCGTTCGGCGCCTTTGCGGCGGGCATCGGCCGGACGGAGGCCGCGGCCGTGATGGCCACCGGCGAGATCTGGCTGCGCGTGCCGGAGACGCTGCGGATTTACATCCAAGGGGAGTTGCCGGAGCGCGTCGCGCCCAAGGACGTGATCCTCCACATCATCGGCGACCTGCGGGCCGATGGCGCGACCTACTGCTCCGTCGAGTTCGCCGGCGCGGCCATCGATGCGATGAGCGTGGCCGGGCGGATGACGCTCACCAATATGGCCGCCGAGATGGGCGCGAAGAACGCGGTGGTAGAACCGGATGATACGACGTGGGCATGGCTGGCAGAGCGGGGACTAGGAGACAAGGAGATAAGGAAACAAGGGGCGGGGGTGAAGGCGGATGCAGACGCGACCTATGCGGGTGTTTTTGAGTATGATGTGAGCGCGCTGTCGCCGCAGATCGCCAAGCCGCACACCGTGGACAACGTCGCGCCCGTGACCGAGGTGGCCGGCACGCGCATCGATCAAGCGCTCATCGGGACGTGCACCAACGGGCGACTAGAGGACTTGCGGGCCGCCGCCGATCTGCTGCGCGGGCGCCACATCGCGCCGGATGTGCGGCTGCTGGTGCTGCCCGCTTCCCGCGAGGTGCTCCTAGCCGCCATCGAGCAGGGCGTCATCCGCGATCTGGTCGCCGCCGGCGCGACGCTGCTCAATCCCGGCTGCGGGCCGTGCCTGGGCGCGCACGAGGGCTGTATGGCGCCCGGCGAAGTCACGATCTCGACGGCCAACCGCAACTTCAAGGGCCGGATGGGAGCGAAGGACGCGGCGATCTACCTGGGCAGTCCGGCCACCGTCGCGGCCTCGGCGCTGACCGGCGTCATCACCGATCCGAGGG
>JBKHCQ010000406.1:0-3353 GCA_046541755.1 Anaerolineales bacterium
AATGACTCCCTGTGGGGATCAACGAGACAACTTTTAACCTGCAACTTGCAACCTGCAACTTGCAACTTGCAACCTGTAACTGATATTGGAGGATGTATATGGCAAAGAAGAAACGTGAAGCGCCGCGCCTTTCCGAAGCTCAACTCTATCGTCCCATGCAAAATGTCGTAGTCGAGGCCGCAGCGGAGGATATATCGGAAGATGTCGCATTGGAAGTGGTCTTGGCGGAGGAGTATCAATACGTCATCCAGGATTTGAAGAAGATCGGCTGGCTGGCGTTGGCGATGTTGGCATTGTTGATTGTCCTATCGCTGGTGATCGTTTAGAGAAACGACAGCCTTGGATTCCACAGCTTAGAGCGGCTCCCCAGTTAGCCATGCTCGGAGCGGATCGCCAGATCCGCGATTATACGGAATTTAGAATTGCGAATGGGGAATTGCGAAATTAGAATTTTGAATTGCGAATAGAAAAGCATCTGCCTATAAAAATATTCTAAATTCATCATTCATCATTCGCAATTCCCTCAATTCCCCTTATACCGCCGCTGCCGCTTAATCTCGGTCACCAGCAGCGCGATGATCTCATCCAAAAGCGCGGTGCGATGTCGGTAGACCTCATCAGGGAGCATCTGGCGACCGCGCCAGTACCAACCCTGCGTCTCCCGCGCCGAACCTAGCGCGATGCCGAGGAAGCGCGCGTAATCCCGCCCCATCCCACGCCCAGTGCCTTCTTCGATGTTGGCGCTAATCGACCCGGCGCTGCGAATGATCTGATTGACAATCGCCCAGCCACGTCGCTCTTTCTGCCAATACTTACAATCCCGCCACGTCAGATCGTACAAAAAAAGCGCTTTCCGATACCCATAAAACTTCCACACCGGCCCCTCTCGAATCACCGGAGACACATTGACGGCCCACTCCTCAAACGTCATAGATGCTCCTCTCTGAATTATGAATTGCGAATTTAGAATTTAGAATTGCGAATAGCAAACTATCACTCTGTAAAAATATTCTAAATTCATCATTCATCATTCGCAATTCCCCCAAAGAAGCAATTCCTGCGGGCGTCGTTCCTGAAAACCGATCTGCTTCATCCGCTCCATCTGCTGATCACTTTCTTTTCTGCTCAAAATATGTTAAAGTAAAGCTACAAATAAGCTCACCCGAACAGACGAACAGACGAGCGGGCGAGTGAGAGGGAGGGAACCTATCTTACACAACGTGCGGGACCTACAAAAATATCACGTGATCGCCTCCGATGCGCCGGTCGGCAGCGTGCATGACCTCTGGTTCAAAGAGCAGGATTGGACCATTCGCTACATCATCTGCCAGCCATCCACTGCCCAAAACAAACCCAGCAGCGACGGCTTGATCCTCAGCATCGACCTCATCACGCCGCCGGATCCATCGCGGCGCTGCCTGCCAATTGCCATCCGGCAACAGCAAACGGCGCACCTCTCGCGCGTCGACCTGCGCCATGCAACCACCTTCGCCATCATCGCGGAGAACCTCCGCGTGCGGAGCGCGCGCCGCCTCATCGGTTATCGAGTCCAATCCGAACGCGGCGAGCAGGTGGGCGAGATAGAGGACTTCGTGGTGGAGGATACCGACTGGCGCATCCGCTATCTCCTGGTCGATACCCACAACTGGTTGCCCTTCAAACGCATCTTAGTCGCGCCGCACTGGCTGAAGAGCATCTCGTGGGAGAAAAAACGCCTGCGCGCGGAAATCCCCATCCTCGTCGAAGCGACCGGACTATTACCCTAGTCCAGCCAGCAGCCAGCAACCAGCACCAAAGGAGCGATCAGCAACCATGAAACCTTCGGAGCAAGCCACAGCAGAGGGCATCTTATTCACCGACGAATACCAGTTGACGATGGCGCAACTCTACTTTCGGATGGGATTGCACGAGAAGCGCGCGCAGTTCGATCATTTCTTCCGCAGTTATCCAGATTACGGGGTGCATCAAGCGGGCTACGCGGTTACGGCGGGATTAGAGTGGCTGGTGGATTGGATGGCGCGCGTCCGCTTCCGCGATGAGGACATCGCCTTGTTGCGCTCTCAAACGGGAAGCCAAGGGGATCGCATCTTCGGCGACGACTTCTTAGCCTGGCTCCAATCCGAGACGCCCTTCTTCAATCGCGTCGCCATGCAGGCCATCCCCGAAGGGCGCGTCGTGCATCCCAACGTGCCGCTGACTGTGGTACAAGCCCCGCTGGCCATCGCGCAGATCCTGGAGACCTCGCTGCTCAATCACCTCAACTACCCTACCTTGATCGCGACGAAAGCGGCGCGCCTCCATCAGAGCGGCCGCGGCCAACTGCTGCTGGAGTTCGGGCTGCGCCGCGCGCAGGAACGCGGCGCGAACGCCGGGGCGCGCGCGGCCCTCATTGGCGGGGCGGACTTTACATCTAATGTGGGCATCTCGCACGTGCTGGGCTATCCGCCCAAAGGGACGCACGCGCATAGCATGGTGCAGGTCTATATGGCGCTGGGCGGCAGCGAGCTTGATGCCTTCCGCGCCTACGCCGAGGTCTACCCGGACGATTGCCTGCTCTTAGTCGATACCATCGACACGTTAGAGAGCGGCATCCCCAACGCCGTCCGCGTCTTCGAGGAACTGCGCCGCGCGGGCCACGACCCCATCGGCATCCGCTTGGATTCCGGCGACCTGGCGCACCTCAGCATCCAGGCCGCCAAGATGCTCAACGACGCCGGCTACCCCGATGTCAGTATCGTGCTCTCCAATCAATTAGATGAGCTGGTCATCCTCCAGATCATCGCCCAGATCCAGGATGAGGCCGCGCATTACGGCGTCGATCCCGACAACCTGATCCACCGCCTGGTCTACGGCGTCGGCACGCGGCTCATCACCTCCGGCGGGGATGCGGCGCTGGACGGCGTCTACAAGCTGGTGGCGGTTCAAGACGGCGGCGAGTGGCAACCGGCGATCAAGGTCTCGGAGACGCCGGAGAAGATCCCCAATCCCGGCCACAAGCGCGTGTGGCGGCTCTACGATCAGCGCGACAAGGCCGTGGCCGATGTGCTGAGCCTGGAGGACGAGAACCCCGCCGAAATCGACCCGCTCACCCTGCACCATCCCACCGAGCACACGATGCGCCGCTCACTCACCCAGGACTGCATCTCGAAGATCGAGCCGCTGCTGGTCGATATTCTACGGGAGGGCGAGTTGGTCACCGAGCTGCCCACCATCGAAGCCATGCGCGAGCAGCGCGCGGCGGATCTCGCGCGCTTGGACGCCGGCGTCCGGCGGATCATGAACCCGCACATCTACCACGTCTCCCTCACCGAGGGCCTGTGGAACCTCAAGCAGAGGCTGATCAAATCCGCGCA
>JBKHCQ010000407.1:0-3348 GCA_046541755.1 Anaerolineales bacterium
CCATTATCTCCATTATCTCCATCAAGCATCTGCCCACACGTCACGCACCGGATGCTGTACGGCGCCGTCATCCGGGAGACATCGATGCGCAGTTCCCCGCCCCCTTGGGGACGCATAGCATCGCGCGCGTTGATCGCCAGGTTCATGATGGCTTGTTGCATCCTTGTGGGATCGGCGTTGATGGTGTATTCACCCTGGCCAAAATTCAGCTTCACTTTGATGTTTTCCGGCAGCGTGCGCTCCAGGAGCTTGACCACCTCTTTTAAGAAGGAGGCCAGATCTATCGGCTGCCGCTCCAGCACCGCCTGCCGGCCAAAATCCAGAATCTGCTGGATCAGGTCGGTGGCCCGCTGAGCCTGCTGGGAGACGACCTCCAGGCGCGCGCGGAGCTTCGGCGGTACATCGGGCATGCGCAATCCCATTTGGGTATAGAGGACGATGACGGCCATGATGTTGTTGAAATCGTGCGCGATGCCGGCGGCCAGTTGGCCCACGGCCGCCAGTTGGGCCTGCTGCTGGTTCTGCGCCCGAATCTGCCGCTCCTCAGTGACGTCGTTGATCACCAGCACCCACTGCTCCGGTACGGAGCCGTTTTCCACCGGCCGGGCGAGAATCTCGAAGGTGCGATCATCCGCTTCAACCTCGTGCCACAGACCCTTGATGGGCGGCGAGGTGAGCAGCTCGAACAGCGGGCGGTCGCCCAGGCGGGTGAGCGTATCGCCCACTGCGCCCCCGACCAACACGGCCAGGTCATCCTTGGCCACAGTGTTGGCCTGCAGAACCCGTCCCGTGGCGTCCATCAGCAGCACGCCCGCCGGCACGGTGGCGAGGATTTGGGCCATCTGTTTGGCCTGTGTGCGTACCTCGGCCGTCAACCGCGCCCGTTCTTCCTCCGCCCGCTTACGCTCGGTGACGTCCTCGGTATACCCTAGAAAGCGCGTGTCCGTGAGACGGACGGCAACTATCGACCACCAGCGGAGACTACCGTCCTTACGAATAAATGGCGCTACGCCTGTGGCGCCCCCCTCTGCAACGACGGTGCGGAAATGCTCTTCGACGGTCTCGCGATGCTCAGGTGGGCTGAGGTGTACGATTTGCATATTTAGCAACTCGTCACGCTCATAGCCGGTCATTTTGCATGCCGCTGCATTCACTTCTACATAGCGACCTTGCGCATCAGCGACAAAGACACCATAAGGCGCGTGTTCGATGTAGCTCTTGAATGCTTGCTCGCTTTCTTTCAACTCTGCTATCAATCTTTTTTTCTCGGTCAGCGATTGGGCCAGATTTAGATTGCTGTGGCTCAGTTGGGATATCAGCGTCGCTAGCTCGGTGTAGAACCTGAAGACGGTTCTGACTTTCTCTCGTGACCAGCGCGGAACTCGATCAAGTGCTGTCAAGTAGGCCTCTTCGTCAAA
Organism: Anaerolineales bacterium; assembly: GCA_046541755.1. GTDB lineage: Bacteria > Chloroflexota > Anaerolineae > B4-G1 > SLSP01 > JAAAOZ01. The sequence goes on from JBKHCQ010000407.1 coordinate 1,419, forward strand.
ACCATACGCCTCGGCCTGCTGGCGGAACGCCTCACGATCTACCGTTTCATCATCGAAGAAAAACTGCCCCAGAAACAGGTTCCCCACGTGCCGGCCGCCGACCACGATAGGCGTCGCCATATCCCACATATTGTTCTTGCACTTGTAAAGCTTGTGGTCGCCGGGTGTAATATCTGTTGAAAGCACTGTATCGCTCTCGATGCAGTATTGGCGGGTTTTGGGATGTACGCGATGGAACTTGGTGCAGATGTCTTGCCATCCGGTGGCCACCAGCACCTCACCTTCCATGTTGACGATAGCAATGCCGATATGGGTCAGGCCATAGAAGTGATCCATCAACGATTGGATCGCTTCAACGTCGATGATGTCAACGAGATCCAGCGATGACAAGTCACCAGCGGGCGAGAGGATACTCTTCAGCTTATGCTTGACACGGGATTCGCTCTCCCGTAACGCCGCTTCCATCCGCTTGCGCTCGGTGATCACCTCCGTGTAGAGGATCAGGCCCCCAATGGTCTGATCCGCGAGATACCACGGACGACATTCCCAGCGCGTCCAATCCGGCGTGCCGTCGGGGCGGATGAAGTGATCTTCTTCGGCGCGCATAATTTCGCCATTCAAAACACGCCGGTGGATCTCACGCCATTTCTCCGGTATCTCCGGAAAAACCTCGTAGTGATGCCGTCCGATGATATCCACTTCCTCGACGCCATAATCCCTTACAAAACGATCGCTGACAAACTTGAAGCGCAGATCCTTGTCCAGCACCGCGATGGCGTTGGGATCGTGCTTGATGATGAACTCCATCAGTTCCTGCCAATGTTGAAGGGCCGCTACGGATTGCTTACGCTCGGTGATATCGCGCACAAACACCAGCGCCCCATCTTGGCCCTCATAGGTGATGGGCACCGCCACCACCTCGACATCCACCGGGCTGCCATCCATCCGCAGATAAATTTCCTCCAGGATGGGTACATCTCGTTTTTCCTGATTAAGCGCGTGGATCCGTTGCTGTACTTGATCGCGCACGGAGGGATGAAAGCGGTCGAGCACCGGTTGGCCGATCAATTGATCGGCGGTTTCCGCGCCGAAGAGGCGCACCGCGGCCGGATTCAGATAGGCAAACCGATGCTCGGTCTGCACAAAGATGGCCTCCGGCGCTCCTTCCACCAAAGCGCGGAATTGCTTCTCGCTCTCCCGCAGCGCCTGCTCCGCCTGCTTGCGTTGGGTGACATCGATGGCGATAGAGGCATAGATAGATCCCCCATTCTCCTCTGAGAGCGGGAAGAGGAGCGACTCGAAGAATTGCTCTTCACCATTCACGGTGATTTGATCTTCCACGAACAGTTCCGCTCGGCTTTCTTTCAATCTCTCGACGCGGTGCATAAACGTCGCGACGGTCTCCGGCGAGAGCAAATCGGCGAAGGTCTTGCCGATAATCTCCTCGCGGGCCAGCCCCATAGCCTCGGCGGTCGCCTCGCCGACCAACAGATACCGGCCCTCTTCATCGAAGATATGCACCAGCGCCGGGGAGTGATCCAACAGCGCCTGGAATCGCCGCGTGGTCTGGCGCAAGGCCGCCGTGCGCTTGGCGACCTCCTCCTCGAGACGCGCGTTCTGCTCGCGGAGCGCCTCCTGGCTGGCGCGCAGTTCGCGCTTGAGATGCACGCGCTCGGCGGCGCGGCGCAGCGCGCTCTCCAACGTCACCTGATCCACCGGCTTGGGCAGGAAATCCGAGGCCCCCGCCCGCATCGCCTCCAGGATCGCCTCCTGATCGCCGTGCCCGGAGGTGAGGATGACATTGGCTTCGGGGTCGTGCGCGCGGATGGCTTGCAACACGTCCTGGCCGGTCATCTCCGGCATCCGCAGATCGGTGATCACGATCTCCGGCAATTCCTGGTGATACAGCGCCACGCCCTCCGCGCCGCTG
>JBKHCQ010000408.1:0-3336 GCA_046541755.1 Anaerolineales bacterium
GCAAGCACCGGGGATTGTCGCGTGAGATGTGTCACGATGTGTGTATACTCTACAGCTCATGTGGGTAAATAGATGAAATAGCTTGAGTATGAGAGACTTGCCGGGTGGCCGGGCAGTGAACTACCCGTCTGAAAGCTGAAGTCGGCTAAAGACCGACTCAATGCCGGGCATCCTCATCCATGCCAGTCGGCTTTGAGCCGACTTTAGCTTCTAGCCCGCGATTTATCTGCGGGCTACGAGCTTCACCTAAATACCCATAAGAGCCAATTTCAAAAAGTCTCTAATGAGGAGGCCCCCATGTTCCGCCGTAACAACCCCTACAGTTGCATCGAAGAGATGCGCCGCTCCCGGGCCGAGGTGCTGGCCTTGGTCTTGATCACTGTGGTACTGGGCATTCTGCTGGGCCTGTTGACCGACGGCCTCTCCGGCGTCTTGCAGGCGCTGCTGCCGCCCGTCGTCTGGTACTCGCTCTTGGGCGTGGCGTTGCTCCTGACGTTGGCGCTCACGCTGTTGGCGGCGTTCCAGCTCTACGGCAGCGCGGAAAGTCGGCGCGCGCGGCCTACTCCGGCTGGAAGACGCCGCTGCTGCCCGCGACGCTGCCGCTGGCCGATCTGCCGGCGCCCGTGCGCACCAACCCCTTCCTGCGCGCTGATCAAGATCCCGACACGTGGCGGCTGCGGCTGCCCCAAGGCCTCACCTTTGAGGTCGCCGGCGAGCACGACGACATTTGGCGCCTACGACACCGCCGCTACGGCGACATCACCATCCACTGGCTCTATCACCTGCCGATCCGCGAGGGCGGCGGCGCCTACCGCGTCTTGATCGACCGCCTGCACCTGCGCCAGACGACGAACGTCACGTTGGTCTGCACCCGCCTGGAGGCCCAGGTGCATCTGCGACGCACCCTGCTGCCCGCTGGTGGTCGTCCTGCGCGAACATGGCTACACCTGGGTGTTGGACGCCGATATCGACGAGTGTTTTGATTCTTTAGATCACGAGTTGCTCCAGTCTTTCTTTGATCAGTTGGTCGCCGATCCCATCACCCGGCGCCTGATCCGCCAGTGGCTGCGAATTGGGCGGCTTGATCCTGAGATTCCCAAGGGCATTCCGCTGGGCGCGGTGATCTCTCCCTTGTTGTGCAACCTCTATCTCCATCAATTGGATCAGCGATTGACCGATTGGGGCTACCGCTGGGTGCGCTACGCCGACGATTTTTGCGTCTTCTGTGTGAGCGAGCAGCAGGCGCGGCGGGCCAAGCAGGATGTCGCCGAGGTTTTGCAAGAGTTGAAGTTGCAGTTGGAGCCGAGCAAGACGATCATCACCACCTTCGACGCGGGCTTTGATTACTTGGGCGTCAATTTCGAGGGCCACAGCTATCACTATCTGTGGCGGGATAAGCGCGTTGAGGTGGAGGACGGCTTCGATTGGCTGTTCTACGAGTATGGCCCCGATGGGTATCAGTAAGATAAGGCCGGGCCCCTTACGAAGGTTGGGCCAGAACCTTTCAAAGCAAGATGCCCCGCGCTTGCACAGCATATTTTGACTTCCAGATCCTTGCATAACCTTCGCAAGGATGATCATCAGAGGCTAACCAATGGCAACGATGTATGTCACCGAGCAGGGGGCGCGATTAGAAAAGGAATATCGCCGCATCTTGGTCACCAAGCACGATGAGGTCTTGATGCGCGTGCCGCTGGTGCGGATCTCGCACATCGTGCTGGTGGGGCGGGTGGGCGCCACGACGCCCGCGCTGCTGGCCCTCCTGCGCGCCGGCGTGGGCCTGAGCCTGATCGGGCGCGCGGGGAAGTTGCGCGGTCGCCTGCTGCCGCCGACCGGCAAGAACATCCCCCGGCGTCACGCCCAATATGCCCGCGCGCAAGAACCGGCCTTTTGCCTGGCGATTGGCCGGGCCATCGTGGAGGGGAAGCTGCGCAATCAGCGCACGATGGCCCGGCGCATCTGCCGAAATCACCCAGAGATTGACGACGCCGCCATCGCCGTGGTGGATGAATCGGAGGAGGCCGTGGCGGGGGCCGCTACGTTGGCCGAGCTGCGCGGATTGGAGGGCCGAGGCGCGCGCGCCTACTTCCAGATCCTGCGGCAGGCGATTCCCGAGGGATGGGGGTTGGAGCGGCGCGCCCGCCGTCCCCCGCCCGATCCGGCCAACGCCCTGCTCAGCTTGGGCTACACGTTGTTGAGCCAAAATATGATGACGGCCGCCGAGATCGTTGGCCTGGATCCCTACGATGGCTTCTTCCACGCCGATAAACACGGTCGTCCGGCCCTGGCGTTGGATCTGGAGGAAGAATTTCGTTCCATCATCGCCGATTCGGTGATGTTGACGTTGATCAACAAGGAGATATTGACCGTGGACGATTTCCAACCGGGGCCGGAGGGCGGGACCTATCTCAAGCCCAAGGCATTGAGGACCTTCTTTCGGCAGTACGGGAAGCGCATTCACACGCGCGTCACCCATCCCATCGTTCAACACCGGCTGACCTACCAGCAGTGCTTTGAAGTCCAGGCGCGATTGTTGAGCAAGGTGATCGAAGGCCAGCGCTTGGTCTACGAGCCTTTTCTGACACGCTGACCTTCGACCTTCGACTTTTAACTTTTGACTTTCGACTTTCGACTTAGGACTTAGGACTTAGGACAATAATGGCCCTTCGATTTGTCGTCGTCGTTTACGATATCAGCAATGACAAGCGGCGCACCAAATTGCATAATGTGCTGCTCAACTATGGCACGCCGGTGCAGTACAGCGTCTTTGAATGCCTGGTGAAGGCGGAGACGTTGGAGAAGATGAAAGCGCACGTGGCGCGCGTGATCAAACCCCGCCAGGATCAGGTGCGATATTACCATCTATGTGAGGCTTGTTTGGCGAAGACGGAGGTGACCAGCGGGCCGGAGGTGCTCCAGGAGACCGATGTGATTGTGATATGAGCAACCTGCCTGGCTTCCGGGCCGGTGTCCAATATGTTCTGGGGAGGTAAATAATATTGCGCAAAACCGATAATCGCAAAAATCGAGCATCAAGGGGGGGTACGGCACTTGGGACGATGCTCGAAAATCGGCGCGAAACAGGGGCTAGATGTGGCCCAAAATCACGCTTAGGGGCTAGATATGGCACATCGGCGGGACGAAAATTCGAGCATCCCCCCGGTTTTGGGACTTCTGCCGATGCTCGATATTTGACAAGCGGCCCCAAATCCCTTAAAATAAGGGCAGTGACGGCCAAAAAACGCCAAAAGCGTCGGTTTTTCGGCCTTTTGGGCCTTTTGAGCGACGAAAAGGCGCTGTCGCAGAATCCACAAAGCCTGTTAAGGCACTGAAACC
>JBKHCQ010000409.1:0-3325 GCA_046541755.1 Anaerolineales bacterium
GAACGGCGCGATACCGTGCTGATCGACCTGCATTGCCACTCCGATGCCAGCGACGGCTACTACGCGGCAGCGGATGTGGTCGAATTGCTGGCCCAGGCCGGCGTGGATTACGCCGCGCTCACCGACCACCAAACCCTCGCCGGACTCCAGGCATTCCACGAGGCGGCCCTGCGCCACGGCATCACCGAGATCGCCGGGCTGGAACTGGTTGCCACGTTCGAGGGACAGGAGATTCACCTGCTGGCCTACGGCTTCGATCCGGAGAGCATGGCGCTGCATCGCGTGCTCGACCGCGCGCCGAGCGCCGAACACGCCATCGCCGCCATCCACACAGCGGGCGGCCTCGCCTTCCTCGCCCATCCGCTGCATACCGCGTGGACGGGCGCGGCCCTGGATGCGGTCGTAGAAAAGCTCGCGTCCGCCGGGCTGGATGGCCTGGAGGCGTTCTACAAGCCGTACCCCGCCGAGGCGCAGGGGCGCCTGGCCGACCTGGCGGATCGCCTTGGCATCCTCACCTGCGCGGGCAGCGACTATCACGGCCCCAACCAAGGCGAACCCGGCGTCGCGATGCCCATTGCGCGATGGAAACAATTCCGCGAGGCGCTCGGCGAGCACGCCCGCAACGGTGAGCACGTCCCGGCGCGGCCCCCGGCCTCCCCGCCGCCCCAAGCGGCCCGCATCGACTGGCGCTGGCTCTTCCTGCGCATCGTCCTCCCCTCCCTGCTGGTTATCGGCGTCTTCGTCACTCTCGTCTTCGCATTCCTCATCCCCACAATGGAGCAACGGCTCCTCGACCGCAAGCGCGAGATGGTGGCCGAGTTGACCAATTCCGCGTGGAGCATCCTCGAGGACTATCACCGCGAGGTGCAGGCCGGGGAAATGTCCCTGGAGCAGGCACAGCAGGCCGCCATCGAGCGCGTCCGGGGCCTGCGCTACGGGCCGGAGGACAAGGATTACTTCTGGATCACCGATATGCACCCGCGCATGGTGATGCACCCCTATCGGCGCGATTTGGAAGGGGAAGACCTGACCGACTTCACCGATCCCAACGGCGTGCGGCCCTTCGTCCAATTTGTGGAGGCGGTGCGCGATGGCTCCTCCGGCTACGTTCGCTACGTCTGGCAGTGGCAGGATGATCCCGACCGGCTGGAAGCGAAGGAATCCTACGTGCGGGCCTTCGCGCCCTGGGGCTGGATCATCGGCACGGGGCTGTACGTGGATGATGTCCAACAGGAGATCACGGCTATCACCGGGCGGATGGTGGATGCCTCCTTTATCGTCACCGTGATCGCGGCGGGGTTGCTGCTGGCCGTCGCCTATCAGAGCCTGCAAGCAGAGCGCCAACGCAGCGCGGCGGAGCGGGAGTTGCGCCGCTCGCACGAACGGTATCGCGCCCTGGTCGAATCCTCCACCGGCGGGACGCTGCTCCTGCTGAATGGGCGCTGCACCTATGCCAACCGCGCGCTGTTAGATGTGGTCGGCTACTCGGCCACGGAGCTGGCTTTCCTGGATCTGCACGACCTGGTCTCGGTGGAGCATCACGATCCCGCCGCCGAAAGCCTGGCGCGCATCCGCAACGGCGAGGAGGTGCGCGAGCCATTCGAGGCGCGCCTCCATCGCAAGAACGGGCTGACCGTGCCGGTGCTGCTTTCGGCCACCGCCGTCTTCTTCTCCGGGCGGCAGGGGATGATCCTCAGCGTGCAAGACCTCACCCGACATCGCGCGTTGCAATCCGACGCCGAGCGCGAGCAGTTGATCTCCCAGCTCCAGACCTCATTCCTCTTCCTGACGGAGCCGGTGCGCGATGCGATGCGCGAGCCGCTCGCCTGCGCACTCGATACCCCCATCGCGCGGGCGGTGCGGATGATGAGCCGCGCGGAGGCGGACGCCATCGTGGTCAGCGCGCCGGGCGGCGAGTTGGTGGGCATGGTCACCGATCACGACATCCGCGAGCGGGTGGTGGCCGCCGGGCTGGATGCGCAACTGCCGGTCGCGCGGATTATGAGCGCGCCCCTGGCGACGGTCAGCGAGCAGGCTCCGCTCTTCGAGGCGTTCCTGTTAGAGCGCGAGCGCAGCGTCCATCACCTGGCCGTGACTGATAGCGCGGGCGCGCTGGTGGGCATCATCCAGAGCAGCCGCGCGCTCCAGCCGGATCAGTACACCTTGATCGCGTTCACCTACCAGATCCGCCACGCGCAGACCCTGGGCGAGTTGGCCGACTGCTACGACCGGATGCCCACGCTTATCGGGACCCTTGTCGAATCCGGCGCGCTGCCGCAGAACCTCTGCTACGTGACCACCTCCGTCTCCGATGCCATCACGCAGCGGGTGATGGCGCTGGCGTTGGAGCAGTTGGGGCCGGCGCCGCTGCCCTTCGCCTTCGTCGCCCTGGGCAGCGAGGCGCGGCAGGAGCAGACGCTGGCGACCGATCAGGATAACGCCCTGATCTACGCCGATCCGCCGCCGGAGGAGGCGGCCCCTGTCGCCGAGTACTTCCATCGGTTGGGGGAGCTGGTTTGCGATGGCCTTGATCGCGTGGGCTACCGGCATTGCGAGGGCGAAGTGATGGCGAAGAATCCGCAGTGGAACCAACCGCTGAGCCAATGGAAGCAGTACGTGGGAGAATGGATCGCGGAGCCGGACAAGCACGCGCTGGCGAAGTGCAACGTTTTCCTGGATCATCGCTGCATCTACGGCGACGCCGCGCTGGTGAGCGCGTGGTGGGAGCACATCACCCAGAGCCTGGACGCGCATCCGGCCTTCTTTGCCTATATGGCGCGGAATGCGCTTGCCTACAAGCCGCCCCTCGACCTGTTCGGGCGCATCGTCACCGATACTTCTGGAGATGCGCCGCACACGTTCAACATCAAAGAGGCGATGCTGCCCATCATCAACTTCGCGCGACTCTACGCGCTCCAGCATCATCTGGAGGAGACCAACACCTTCGCCCGGCTCGCCCGTCTGGCGGAACTGGGAGCGCTCCAGGAGGAGAGTTATCGCAGCATCAGCCAGGCATACCGTCACCTGATGCAGTTGCGCTACCGTCACCAGGTCGAGCGAATCAAGGCGGGCCGGGAACCGAACAACGCCATCAACCCCAAAGTGCTCTCGCAGATCGAGGTGGGGATTTTGAAGAACACGTTCGCGCAGATTTCGCAGCTCCAGAAGAAGGTGGGGTTTGATTTCCGGGTGACGGGGTGAGTGAGAGAAGAGGCGCACATCATTTCCCTTTGCGCGAACAAAATGCTCGGTTTTGGAGTACAATACAATTAACACAAAGCGCAGCCAACATTTAAGCAGAAGCCAGTAAGAAGCCAGTAAGAAG
>JBKHCQ010000410.1:0-3324 GCA_046541755.1 Anaerolineales bacterium
CCCTTGCGAAGGTTGCGGGATAACGTTTAAGCCAAAAGCACGATAGTCCAGCGTCGGATGCTTGGTTAAAATGTTTAAGGCTAACCTTCGCAAGGGTAAAAAAGTGGATGACTAAGAACGTTGGAGTTCCCTGAGCCGCATTCGTTGCATTGAGGAGGGGCATAAGCACAATATGAACCGTACGCGATGGATTTTTGTGGGAATTTTAGCCGTTGTCTTTTTGATTATTGGCGTGGCGGTGGTGGCGAACCTCGTGGGCGGTGAAGAACCGACCGACAATGGCGGCCTCACCTTAGAGCGCCCCGAAGCGATCACCGTGCGGGTATTGACGGCGCTGCCGGTGGAACCGTGGGTGAACGAGTCCGCCGCCCAATTCAACGCTAGCTCGCCCCAAATCGAAGGCGTGCCCATCCAGGTCGAGGTGATCGCAATGGATGGCCTCACCGCCCTGGGGCAGTGGGATCGCAACGCCTTCGGCGCGCTGGAGGGTGATCTTCCGCCGGAGGGCCTGACGGATGCGCAGGAGGCCGAGCTGGAGGGTTTCCCCACCGTCTGGATTCCAGACAGTCGCTACCTGGTGGAATTGGCCAATGCCTCGTACAAAGAACGCCTGGGCCGCGATGTTTTCCTCACCGATGGGGAATATCGCGCGCGGCCCATCGCCATCAGTCTCTTCACCTGGGGCATCTACGAGAGCCGCGCGCAGGCGTTAGAATCGACCTTCGATGAGATCAGTTGGGCCACCATCCACGACGCCGCCGTCGCCAAGGGCGGCTGGCCGGAGCTGGGCGGCAAAGCGGAGTGGGGCTATTTCAAGCTGGTGGCGCCCAATCCCAACAAGAATGTCGGCGGGTTGGCGGCCATGATCGCCGCCGCCGGCGAGTATTACGGACGCACCGATGTCGGCGTCGGCGACCTGACCAACCCCGAATTTCAGGCCTGGCTGGAGGAATTGATGGGCGCGGTCACCGACTTCAGCAGCGCCAGCGCCTACACCGCCGAGGATTTCGCACTCTTCGGCTACAGCGTCGGCGATGGCGGGCAGTTGCTGGAAAGCGATCTCCTCCAGAATATGCAGGGCATCCTCACCCGCTGGGATGATCCACTCTCCATTTACTATCCGCAGTACGTGACCTGGTTCGATTTCCCCTTCACCGTCTGGGTGGGGCCGGAGACCAGCGCGCTGGAGAAGAACGCCGCGCTGGAGTTCCAGCGTTTCCTGCTTAATCGGGAGCAACAGGAGATGGCGTTGGCCTACGGCTTGCGGCCCGCTAATCCCAACGTGCCGGTCGACGCCACGGAAGAGAGCTTGTTTGTCGAGTGGCAGGATCGCGGCGTGGAGTTCATCGTTCCTCGCAGCGACGCGATGCGCAGCCCGAATCGCGAGGTCTTGCTCACCCTGCTGCGGTGGTTCGAATTAAATGTGGCTAATTGAGGCGGCGGGGCACGAGGGAGTGAGATGGCATGGATAATTTCCAGATGAACAACCGATCTCAGATGTGGCTGATCGTCGGCGGCGCAGTGCTGGCGCTTTTGTGTTTGTGTAGCGTCGGGGTGTTCCTCGTGGGGCGGGCGTTCTTTACGATTGATCAGAACGCGATTATCAGCGGGGGCGATGACGCGAATTCTACTGCTGCCGAACTGACGATCGCGGTCTCGCCGGGGATGGCGCCGACCTTCAATCGCCTGGTCGCGCAGTTCAACGCCCAGACGCGCGAGACGCCGGACGGCACACCGATGTCAATCCGCACGGTGACGATGGCGCCGGAGAAGATGGTCGCGGAGAGTTTGGGACGTCCCCCGTTCCAGGCCATCGCGCCCGATAGCAGTCTCTGGCTGAACCAATTGGATCGCCGCTGGACGGAGGCGCAGAGCGAGTCGCAGGCCGTTGAGGAGACCATCATTCCCATTGGCAACCGGCGCTTCGACAACCCCATCCGCTACGCGACCAGCCCGGTCGTGATCGCGGCGTGGGAGGAGGTCGCCCGCGACTTAGGCTGGCCGGATCAGGCGGTCGGCTGGGAGGATATTCAACGCCAAGCGACGGCGAATCCCAACTTCAAGTGGAATCACCCCAGCACCGCTCACGCGAGCGGCCTGTTGGCGACCTTGGCCGAGTTCTACGCCGGCGCCGGCCTGACGCGGGGCTTGACGCCGGAGGACGCGACGGCCGAATCGACCCTGGACTACGTTCGCAACGTCGAGGCGACCGTGCGCTTCTACGGCGAGGGCGAGGATGTCATCGTGCAGCGCTTGGCGGAAGAGGGCCGCAATTTTCTGGACGCCTTCGTGACGCAGGAGCAAGTCGTCATCGCCTGGAACCAAAACTATCCCGGCGACCGCCTCGTCGCGCTCTACCCTGCCGAAGGTACGCTCTGGGCCGATCACCCGTTGGCGCTGCTGGAGTTAGGCGCATCGGGCGAGATGCCGGTCTCGGATAACCAGCGTCGCACCTATCAGGCCTTCACTTCCTATTTGATGACGCAAGAAGTGCAGAAGCAGCTCTTGGACGCGGGCTATCGTCCGGCGGATTTGGACATCAGTTTAGAGGGCGCGGGAAGTCCATTCGAGGCCAGCGACGCCGTCGATTGGCGTCAGCCGCAGACCACGCTCCAAATCCCCTCCGCCGAGGTGGTGGAGGTGGTGCAGAATGTCTGGTGGTACACCAAGCGCCCCACCAACGTCTATCTGGTCGTCGATACCAGCGGCAGCATGGGGGGAGAAAAAATATCCAGAACCCAAGAGGCCCTGCAATCCTTCGTTGAGCAGATGCGCGGGGATCGCGACAAGATCGGTTTGATCTCGTTCAGCACCGCTGTGCAGGAATTGCGCTCGCTCCAAGCACTGGACGACGCCGGGCGCAATGAACTGCGCACGGCCATCGCTGACCTGCAGGCGACAGGCGAGACCGCCCTGATCGACGGCGTCTGGGAGGCTTACACCCGGCTCCAAGCTGTCGGCGATGCCGAGGCGATCAATGCCATCGTCGTGATGACCGATGGCCACGAGAATCACAGCCAGCAATCCCTTGCGGAGCTGCGCCGGCGTTGGGAGAGCGATGAAGGACAAGGCGTCCCCATCGTGATCTTCACCATCGCCTTCGGTGATCATGCCGATGAGAAGCTCTTGCAGCGGATGGCCGAGATCGGCGAGGGGCAATTCCGCCGCGCCGACGAGACCGACATCGAAGAACTCTATAAGATCATCTCCACCTATTTCTAAATCAAGATGACCAATAACATTCGATCTGAAATAGAAAAAGAAGCCCAAAGCGCCCTCATCCAGTACGCCTTTTTCCGCTGGGAGAACGCGGTGATCTTGGGA
>JBKHCQ010000411.1:0-3322 GCA_046541755.1 Anaerolineales bacterium
TTCTGTAGCTTCATTTTTATGCTATTCTCCTTAAAAATAGGCGTAGGTCGGATTGGCAATCCAACCGATCGAATTGGCAGTCCAACCGGTCAAATTGACAGTCCAACCGATCGAATTGGCAGTCCGACTGGTCGGAATACCATTCCAACCTACACTACCTGCCCGCCAAAATTTCGTCCAAGTCGATGTCGGCGGTGGCGTCGTAGCGATAGTGGGCCTTGCCCACGCGCTCCTCCGGCCCGACGCCGACGGCGATCATCCTGCCGGCCAGCGCCGCTTCCACGCCCGATTCGGCGTCCTCGACAACGACACACAGCTCCGGCGGCGCACCCATCTGCTGCGCCGCGTAGAGGAAGAGGTCGGGCGCGGGCTTGGAGCGCGCCACGCTGTGGCCATCCGCAACCGCGTCGAACGCATCCTCGATGCCCAAGTTTTTCAGCACCGTGTGGGTATTCTTGCTGGAGGAGCCAATCGCCACTTTCAGCCCGCGCGCCTTGATCTCCTTTAGAAGCTCCTGCGCGCCGGGCAGGAAATCATCCTCGGTGATCTCCGCCAGCAGCTCTTGATAGTAGCTATTCTTGCGGGCCATCATCTCCTGGATCTCCTCTTCCGTGTACTCATCCTTGTGCTCGCCCAGCAAGAACATCAAGGACTGACGGCGGGAGACGCCGCGCAACTGCTCGTTATCCTCCCGTGTGAAAGAAATCCCCTCCTCCTCGGCCAATCGCTTCCAAGCTTGGAAGTGATACTCGGCGGTATCGGTGACCACACCGTCCAGATCTAAGATAAAGGCTCGAATCGCGGTTTCCATGTTTGCACTCCTTTTTGGTGATGTGATAGATCGAGATACAGGTATAAGTGTAGCGTATTTTCATCATGAGGCAATTGGGGTGGCGGCAAAGGGACAGGGAGACAGGGGGACAAGGGGACAAGAAAAAAGTTTAGTGGAATGGCGTCATAAAAGACGCCATTCCACTTACGCTCCGAGGCTAACTACAAACTACCAGGATTCTGGGATGTGGAAGCCGGCGTCGTTTTTATAGAGGGCGCGGATCTCATCGAGCGCGTCATCGGCCAGCGTGAGCGCCGCCACGCGATCCATCACCTCCGCTGCCATCTTCGCCGGGGGATGCAGGGGATCGTCGTTCTCATCCCAATCCGCCAGATAGCCCCAGCCATGATCCCAGGGCAAGATCTCGATCTTGTTGTGCGCCAGGAAGTCCCGGATGAGGTTGCCGCGCACGAACCAGGCGCCGTGCATATCGAAGATGCCAAACTTCTGCGGATCGGCCTCGCCCGCGCGGCACATCTGCCACGCCCGCCCCGCGACGACGAATTGCTCCGGCCCCACGTCCAGCGGATCGAAGGCGACCTTCAGTTGCTCGCACTGGAAATCGTCCAATTGCGCGTCGACCATCACCCAGCGGCCCGCGTTGGCGTCCCAATACTCGCACGCCCAGTGATCCTCGTAGCGGCCGGGCAGGAAGTAGGCGCCGAAGCCGCAGCGCGCCCGCGCCGGCACGCCCTGATGGCGCAGCATAGCGCACAGCAGCGTCGTGTAGTCGCGGCAGGTGCTCACCACGCGCTTCTCCAGCGGTCGCGCTTGGGTCAATGGGCCGTCATCCATCTCGATCAAACAGCTCGCGATCTCCGCGACCGGCCGGATGCTGGCCTCCTCCTTGCGCTCGTCCGTCAGCGTGACGCCGTAAGCCTCAGCCCAGTGCATATGCAGCAACATTCCCTGCACCACCTCGACCAGCGCGGGCACGGAGGTGGGCAGCGCATCGAAGCGCGCGGCGTGCTCGCCGGGATCGGTCATCGGGCCGGGCGCGGCGTAATAACTCAATGTGGATTTGTTCATTGCTCACTCCTAGGATAGAAATCCGATTTCTGAGTTTCGGGACAGGCGGTTGGCTTTTCAGCCTTCGCTGTTTTAGCATCAAAAATCGGATTTCTTGACTTGGTTATGCCTTGATCAATCCGCCGTGATAGATCAGCTCGTAGACGCGCACACCCTCGCGCGTGATCCATTCTTCGCCGATGAACGAGGCGACGTCGCCCGCGCTGGTATCGATGTAGACGCCGTCGCCTGTGTCGTGCTCGAAGCCGCCGAGGAAACGCCCTTCCTTGTACATCGCGCTCAGGCTCTGCTTGATGATCTGCCCGGCTTCAGCGGCCTCGATTAGGTCGGGTTCTAAGATGCGGCCATAGTAGTTCATCGCCCACACCGGCGCGTCCTTGTAGTAGACAACCTCCTCGCCGATGAAATCGGCGCCGCCGAAGTAGCTGTCTATGTAGAGAAAGTCGCCCGCGCGAAATTGCAGGTCGTGGGACGCGGGCCGGCTCGACGGACTCTCCTCCCCGCTGCCGACGTAGGTGGCGGCCTTGGCCTTGACGATAAAGCTCTCCAGTTGAGGTAGCGAAACTTTCCCCATCTGCCTTATGCCCTCCTGATCTCATCCCATATTTCGTTTAACACCTCGCGCGCCTCGGGGCTGTGAACGATGAAGCTATCGAGTTTCTCACAGCCATCACCGTAAGCATCGCAGTGCGCGCAATTGATCACGCCACGCTCGATGGCGCAGGCGCGGATGTCGCACATCGAGCAGTAGCCGGCCTTCCGGCCCTCCACGAGACAGCCATCGCAGCGGATGTTATCGGCGGTGATCTCCGGCGCGTTGAACATCTCGCGCCACTCGGCAGCGACGTTCTCCAGCGCGTCCCGGTCGCTCGCCTGCGTAGCGACGTAGGCCGGACAATCGGTGCAGATCAAGCCGCAATAGGCTATCATCTGGTTCATTTTGTTGCCTCCTTGAAATTAGTTACAAGTTATAAGTTACAAGTTGCAAGTTACAAGTTACAAGTTACAAGTTGCAAGTTGCAAGTTGCAAGTTGCAAGTTGCAAGTTTTGCAGAGTTATGGGATGGTTTTTATCTTGCCACTCTTTTCTGTATTCTCAGCACCAGGAAGGTGAGCCATGGCGAGGGCGTCTTCTTGTCGGCGAAGGCCCAGCCTTTCCACGCCCGATACATCGAGGCGGCGGTGTAGCGGCCCTCGTCGTCAGCCTGCGCGGTGAGCGTCGCCATCATCTCCTGGAAGCGCGGATCGTCGTGCACGAAAGGGAAGCGGCTGAGCACGTCCACCACATGGAGGATGTCGTACCAGACGAACGGGTACTTGAGCCGGCGAAAGAAGTCGCCCAGGCCGAACAGGTAAATCTTGCGCTCACACTCCGGCCCCCAGTGCCAGAGCAGCGCCTCGGCGCCGGCGCGCGTGGCGGGGCTATCGACAAACGCCGGCGCCTGCGAGAGCGCCTTCAGCG
>JBKHCQ010000412.1:0-3309 GCA_046541755.1 Anaerolineales bacterium
ATCAACTAGATTAAGGAGGCGACGTGATGACAGACCTATCGATATGCGATCAAATCAAAGAGCAGGTGCGGTACTTCAACAAGCAAATCCTCAATCCCTTCACGCTGAGCTTCGCCGGACGACCGTACAGCCCCTACGCGATTATCCGGCACGTGGGGCGCGCGTCGGGGCGCGTGTACCAGACCCCGGTCGTCGCGATGCGCACCCACGCGGGCTTCACCAGCCCGATGCCCTACGGCGATCACGTCGATTGGTATCGTAATTTGGAGGCCGCCGGGGAGGGCGTCATCGCGTCCGGCGGGCGCGCGTATCGGATCGGCGATTTCGAGGTCGTGGATGCGAAGGTCGCCCTCTCTGACTTCCCCACGTGGCTGCATCCGCTGCTCGATAAATCCGAGACGGAACACTATCTGCGCGCCCGGCGCCTTTCGGAGACCCCGGAGCCGCCGGAGGTCTACGAGCGCATCATCGCCGACTATCCCATCACCAACGCCATCCCCATCTTTGTCGGCGTGGTGGTCGGGGTCATCGTGCTACTGCTCGTCATCCGCGCCTTCGCGCGTAAAATGCGGGATTGAATACGCAATATCGCTCCGCCGATTTGATCTCGGCGGAGTTTTTGTAGGAGTTCTTTGTATTCGTAGATGAAGGGAGATCAAAATGAACGAGAGTGAAGAGGTCAAGACACTACGTCCCAGCCCGAACTACCAGAAGAAACTGCGCTGGGCCTGCACCCTCATCGCCCTGACGATTTTGTTCTGCGGCGTGGGGTTCGGGTGGCTGATCAGCTTGGCTCCCGAGATCGGCGGGGAGGCGCTCCGCGTGGCGTTTTTGATCACGGGCGGCCTGAATCTGCTGTGGTGGCTGCCGGCGATGTTCCTCGTCGGCCCTTACTATCGCAGCCTGCGCTACGAGATCCGCGAGGATGAGGTGATCGTCCACGTGGGTATCTGGACCCAATCGACCAAGCACGTGCCCTACCGCACGGTGACCAATTTGACCATCAAGCGCGATATTTTGGATCGGCAATTCAACCTGGGCACGCTGGAGATCCAGACCGCCGGCCTCAGCGGCTCGACTGCGCAGGCGGAGCAATCCTTAGTCGGCCTCGTCGATGCGCAGGCGGTCTACGAGCGGGTGGTCGAGCGCTTACGTCGCTTTCGAGGGAGCATGGCGCCCACAGCGAGCGAAGAGACCGCGGGTGCTCTCGCGCCGTCGCCATCGGCGGCGGTATGGGAGGAGATGCTGGCCGAACTGCGAGCGATCCGGCGCGCTGTGGAAGGCGATGCCAAGGAGTAGGCCAAGGATCGAATGGTGAAGGACGAGAAACTGCAGGCGGTCTTCCAATCCGCTTTGCGTCCCGGCGAAAGATTGCTCTGGGTCGGCGCCCCGGATCGGCGGCGCATCCTCTGGTACAGCTTCCAGCGGGCGTGGACCTGGGGTCTGCTGCTGATCCTCGGCCTGGTGGTGTTGATGCCGGTGGCCCTGCCCTACGCCTCTTGGGTGATGCCTTTTCGTGATTTTGTGCGGATCGGCTGTCTCGATCCCGTTGGCCTATCCGAAATCGACCAACTGACCTGCGCTTTAGCCCAAAGCACCCTCCTGATGATCCTGGGCCTCGTCCTGGCACCGCTCGCGGCGACGGTCATGATCACCTTTTTTATGACATGGCTTCGCACGCGCCGCGAGCGCTATGCCGTCACCGATCAAGCCTTCCTCTACCTGGGCGGTCGGAAGCGGCGGATCTATCGCTTCTCATTGGGGGCCGTCCATAGCGTCAAAATTGTGCGCGACGGGAAACACGGCGGCACGCTCATCTTTCGCGGCGCGCGGATCGCCTCCGATTATGGCCGGCAGGGCTGGGTGCGCCGGCATGCCCCGGCCTTCCGATTGCTCCCGCAAGTCGATCAGGTGTTGACGCTGGCGCGGCGGGTCGCGCAGCAAGCGGGCCACGATGTGTTCGATACTGCGACGCTCCGACAATCCGCCTATGCCGGCCCGCGCAAGGGCCTCCACCGCGAGGTGGGCAGTTTCCTGGCCATCCTCTTGGGCATCCCGCTGTTTGTGGCCGGATTGCGCGTCGGGCCATGGCTCCCCGTCGCCGCGTGGATATGGCCGGTTCCGCCTCTACTCTTTGTGACGATTTTGATCGCCGCAATCTACGGCGCGCTGTTCGTGGCCTTTTACCGCAGCGAGCGTGGCGAATGGAGGGCGCCCTTCACGCTGTTGATGGCCGCGTTGGCCGGCGTGTTCCTTCATTGGCTGATCTTCTCCCCGGCGCTGGCGATCCTGCTGGGCGGCGGGCCACGGGGCCAGCCCGCTGTCCAATTGACGACGCATCCGGCGGAGGATCGCGCCCCGACGTGGTCGCCGGACGGGCGCTCCCTCGCGTTCGCTTCGGAG
Organism: Anaerolineales bacterium; assembly: GCA_046541755.1. Lineage (GTDB taxonomy): Bacteria > Chloroflexota > Anaerolineae > B4-G1 > SLSP01 > JAAAOZ01. Next base: position 2,404 of record JBKHCQ010000412.1, read on the forward strand.
CGGAGCGGCGAGTGGGATCTCTACCTCTTGGATGTGGCGGCGGCCCGGCGCGCGCCGGACGATAGCGCCGCGCGCTATCTGATCAACAGCGGGGGCCGCGATGCGCTGCCGGCCTGGTCGCCGCGCGGCGATTGGATCGCCTTTGTGAGCGCCGAGGGCGATGCCCCGCGCCGCATCCATCTGGTGCGCCCGGATGGGGCCGATCTTCAGACCCTCGTCGCCGACATCGAGAGCGATCGCGCGCTCGACGACGTCCAACTGAGTTGGTCCTCGGATGGGCGGGTCTTGCTCTACAACGACGGCGGCATGCACGCCCTGTGGCTGGATCACACCGGTCGCGTGGCGGACAGGCGCGCTTGGCAATTGGAGATTGGCGCTGTCCCCGCTTTAGCGCCGAATGGGCGCTGGTTGGCCTACGCCGCGCCGGACGGCATTTATGTGTTCGATTGGGAAAGTCGCGAGGCGACCAACGTGACCCCGCGTCGCTGGAGCAGCGCCGAGATCGGCCGGACGTACACCACCCCCGCCTGGTCGCCCTCTGGGGATCGGCTGGCCTATGTGCATCGGGACGCCCTCTTCGTGGTGGAGATCCAAGCCGAGCGCGGGGGCGCGCGCCCCATCTGGCTGACGCGCGGGCGAGATCCGGCCTGGTCGCCCGATGGTACGCACATCGCCTTCGCTGGTAAGGCGGAAGGTGTGTGGAACTTATACCTCATCTCCGCCGCGCCGGCCCCGCGCTGGCCCTTGCGCGTGCAACAGGCGCTCGGCCTTTTGATGGTCGGCGGCGCGTTGATTGCCCTGTGGCGGGCGCGTTCCGCCCGGAAAGCCGCCCGCGTCAACGGCGCGTGATATATTCTCAAACCATGCTAAACTTTGAAAGACAGCCCTCACGTCAAGGCCTTAATT
>JBKHCQ010000413.1:0-3304 GCA_046541755.1 Anaerolineales bacterium
CTTGTAACTTGTAACTTGTAACTTGTAACTTGTAACTTGTAACTTGTAACTTGTACCTAGAGGAGCCACGTATGCGTCAAAAGAAGATTTACCCCTATTTGCTGGTCGCACCGGCCTTCATTGTGATGACGATGGTCACATTGTATCCGACGCTCTACAGCTTCTACCTGAGTCTGCATCGCGTGCGACGCGGCGCGTTAGAATTTATCGGCCTGAGAAATTTTGATATTATCCTCAATAGCGGCGATTTTTGGGAAAGTCTACGACTTACCTTTACCTTCGGCGTCTTCTACGTTGGAATAACCCTGGCCTTCGCCTTTGTGCTGGCCTTACTCTTTAATCGCGGTCTGCGCTTTGGCAGTATTTACATGACCTTGGTCTTTATCCCGTGGGTGCTCTCCGAGATCGTCTCCGGCGTCGTTTGGCGCTGGATGTTCTACCGCGATTACGGCGTGCTCCAAAATCTAGTCGGCCCGCTCTTTGGCGGCGTGACCCTGATGTCCACCTCCACCGGCGCGATGGGCATCGTCGTGGCGGCGTCGGTGTGGCGCGCGACGGCCTACGTGATGTTGTTGGTCCTCGCCGGTCTCCAGACCATCCCAGGGGAGATCTACGAGGCCGCCGCCATCGATGGCTCGACCAAGTGGCAGGCCTTCTGGAGCATCACCTGGCCCCTCATCCGCCCGACCACATTGGTCACGGTGGTGCTGCTCTCCATCGAGAGCGTCAACGCGGTGGGGATGTTCTTAGCCATCACGCAGGGCGGGCCGGGCCGCTCGACGGAGGTCTTGAGCCTGCACATGTATCGCGAGGCGTTGCAGTTCTTCCACTTCGGATACGGCTCGGCGTTAGCGGTCGTGATGTTTGTGATCAATATAGCGCTGGGCGCCGTCTACCTCAAATTCTTACAGCGCGATAACGCGCTGGCCGGCTAGTAGGGATATAGGGATAGGAGAAGAGAATATGATCCAGGAACAAGCAACCCAGCAACAAAAACGCGCCATTAATTGGGAGAAGGTTTCCGTCAATGGCTTCTTAATCGTTATCGGAATACTTTTTACCTTCCCCGTCTTCTACGCGCTGATGACCTCCTTTCGCGAGCCGGGCTACGGGCTGACCCGGGAGATCATCCCGCGCGTCTGGTATTTCGGCAACTACGACCGCCTCTTCAACTACGGGCGATTTCCCCGCTATGTGCTCAACAGCATCATCAACGCGCTGGGCGGCGCCGTCTTGACCAGCATCGTGGCCGCGCTGGCCGGCTACGCCTTCGCCCGCTTTGAATTTTGGGGCAAGCGGATGCTGATGTTCTTCGTCTTGGCGGTGATGATGCTCCCGCAGATCACCAACCTGATTCCGCTCTATAAGATGGCCAGCGATCTGAAGTTGCTCAACACCTACACCGTGATGATCGTCATTTTGGGCGGCTACGGCATCCCGCTCGGCATCTGGACGATGAAGGGCTTCTTCGAGAGTATCCCTGTGGCGCTGGAAGAAGCCGCCGCCATCGACGGCGCTTCGCCGTTCCAGACGCTGTGGCGCGTCGTGATCCCCATCTCCGCGCCGGGGCTGCTGGCGACCTTCTTGATCAACTTTGTCTACAACTGGAACAACTTCATCACGCCGCTCTTTATGCTCACCAAAACGGAGATGAAGACGGCGACGGTGGGCCTGTACGATTTCCAACACGCGCTGGAGGGCAACCAGGACGAGTTGCTGGCCGCCGCGTGTGTGATCATCATGGCGCCGGCGATTGCGCTCTTCATCGGATTGCGACGGTATTTCTTAGAGGGCATGGTCGAAGGCGCGGTGAAGGGCTAGGATGGGCGACCGGGCGATGTTAATCCTGCCGGATTGGCTGATCTCCTCCGCCCAAGCGCCGCCTCGGCGCGGATGGGGCGCGCGCGTGGTCGGATCGCAGATCGCGGCGGTGGCGTCCAACGCCGATCTGCGCGCGCGCTTCCCCGCCGATGAGGTCTGGGACGCCGCCGGGATGGTCTTAGCGCCGGGCTTCGTCAACGCGCACACGCACCTCTACGGCGTGCTGGCCCACGGCATCCCGCTGAAGAAGGCGCCTTCCGGCTTCTGGCCTTTCTTGGAGGATTTTTGGTGGCCGTTGGTCGAAAACGCGCTCGATCACGAGATGCTCCAGGCCGCGACGGCGCTCCAGTGCGCGCGGATGTTGCGCAGCGGCGTGACCACCTTCTACGATTGCGCCGAAGCACCCTTCGCGCTGCCCGGCTGCCTCGAGGCCATCGCCGAGGAGACGGCGCGGTTCGGCCTGCGGGCGATCCTCTCCTTCGAGGCGACGGAGCGGGTGAGCGCGGAAAATGGGCAGCGGGGACTGGAAGAGAATGCGCGGTTTATCGATGCGTGTCGTAGACGAGTTGAAAGTTACAAGTCGAATGTTACAAGTTCGGATTCTGAACTTTCAACTTCCAACTTGCAACCTGCAACTCATAACCTAATCTCCGGCGCGATGTGCTTCCACACGACCTTCACCTGCTCCGATGACTTCATCCGCCGGGCGTTCGCGATGGCCCGCGAGCGCGATGTCTTCGTCCACGCGCACGTCTCCGAGGGCGTCCACGAGCCGCAGTATAATCTGGAGCGCCACGGCAAGCGCACGCTCCATCATTACGATGATCTGGACGTGCTGGGGCCGGACTTCTTAGCCTCCCAGTGCGTGCAGATCGCGCCTGACGAGATCGCGCTGATGGCCGAGCGCGGCGTGCGGATGGCGCACATGCCGCTCTCCAACTGCGAGGTCGGCGGCGGGTTCGCGCCGGTCCCGGAGATAGTCGCAGCGGGCGTTACAGCCGGGCTTGGCTCCGACGGCTACATCGACGACTTCTTCGCAGTGCTGCGCGGGGCGTTCTTGATGCACAAGGCCACCCACTTAGATCCGCAGGTGCTGCCCGCCCACCAGATCTGGCATCTCGCCACGGAAGGCGGCGCGCGCGCGCTGGGATTGGAGAAGGTCGGTCGCATCGCGCCGGGCTGGGCCGCCGACGTGCAACTCATCGATGCACAGTTGCCCACGCCGCTGCGGACGCACAATCTGCTAGATCAACTGCTGCTCTATCGCAACGCCGGCCATGCGCGCGGCGTGCTCGTCAACGGCGAGGTGCGCGTGCGCGGCGGCGAACTCCTCGGCGTCGATGCAGCGGCCATCCGCGCGCGGGCGCACGCGGCGGCGGATCGCCTGTGGCGCGCGGCGGCCGCGTAGAGGCGACACGGTTTTTGGGCGGGATGCCCGCTAGACCTTTGACGTTCGACTTAGACAACTTGCAACTTGCAACTT
>JBKHCQ010000414.1:0-3300 GCA_046541755.1 Anaerolineales bacterium
GAGAGCCGTCGGCCTCCCTCCGGCGTGGTTGCGGCCTTGAGTTCGATGACGGCTTGGGCTTCGATAGGGACCGCGCGGGTGAGGTTGGGGCGCGCGGAGAAGCGCTGGCCGTAGGCCTGCAACGCCGTGTCGATGGTCAGGCGCACCACCTCGTCCGGCGTGACGTAGTAGGCCCGCCGGTAGCGGTTGATCAGGGCCGGGAAGGTGTAGGTAATCAGCCAGAGGCGCGCCTGGGGCGCGAGCGCGGCCCGCAGCGCGCGGCACGCCTCCGGCCACGTGACGCGCGTCAGATCTAACCGGAAGTCACGATCCAAGCGATTGATCTCCTTCCAGCCGGCCATCCCATCCTTGCACTTTAGCTCCAACTGGGGCCGATGCCACACGCCCGTCGCCTTGGGGTCGGGATAGGGCGCGACGGCGGTCTTGTCGGGGCCGTACCAGCGGAGCCGCAGCTTGGCGCGCTCCGCGATCCCGCCCAAGTTGGCGTCGAGGCCCTGATAGTCCGCGCTATCGAAGTAGATGTTGTTGATTTCGCGCGGGGGATAGGCGACGCGCCACAGGGCCGGATGCAAGCGCACCCAGGCTTCGATCTCATCGAAGTAATAGGGATCGCAGGGCAGTTTGACTTCGTAGCGCGTCGAGGTTATCCGGTAATCCATCGGCTTTAGATAATGCTTTCCCATTCTCGCTCCAAGGGGATCGCCAGATCCCCATTTTACTTTCATCAATCGATATGGTGTTCAAAATATACTTAGGGTACGCGGATTTAACAATCCGCTTAGAGCAAATAGGCGGCAATTACAAAGTAAGAGTTCCCCATCGGCTCAGGGCTATTCGCTTCGTGCTTTACTCCGCATCCAGGCCCCAGAAGCGCGTGACGGCCTCCACCTCACCCGAGGCCTCGGGGAGCTGCTCCAACGGCACGTAGAGCCGGACGTAGGCGGGCGTCGCGCCGGCGCGAGCGCGGAGCACGATCGCGGCGGGCGCATCGACCAGCAGCGCGCGATCCGCCGCCGCGATCCACGGCTGATCGGGCAGCGGGCGCTCGGCGGCGGGCGCAAAGATGATCTCCGCGCGATCCAAGGGCAGCCAGGCGCTTTCGCCCACGTTGAGGCCCGTCACCTCCAGGGGGAAGGCGGTGAGATTGCCCAGGCGCACGACCAACATCCCCTCGGATTCGCTCACGGCCACGCGCACGGGCTGCCGGGGATGGAGCAACGCGCGCATCTGGGCCTGATGCGCGGCCAGGTCGTCCCACGGGAACGGCGGATAGCCCAGGGGGATGTTCGTCGCCCAGCAGAGCGCGTCCAACTCCGGCGCGAGCGAGGCTTGGAGTTGCTCCAAGTAGGCGGGATCGCTGTAGGTTTTCACGGCGCGCAGGTAGGCCGCCTGGATCTCGGGCGCGCGCGCGAAGGCGTCCGGCAGCGGGAAGTCGGTCGGCGCGCCCATCCAGCCGACGCCCACGGGCGCGAAGCGCGCATCCGCCGGCCGATAGCGCCAGATGAGCGTCCGCCAATCGCGCGTCGGCGCGCCGTACCAGAGCGTCGTCAGCGCGAGATAACGGCCCCAGGCCTCGGCGTCCAGGACGTGGGCGGGCGGCAGCGCGCCCTCATAGAGCTTCTGCATGCGCTTGGCGGCCTGCGCGCGGTCATCGGCGTCCTCGGCGAAGGCGATGACTTGCGCGTAGGCGAAGCCGCTATCGGCCAGGGCATCGCCCGCCTGCGCGTAGGTCGTCAGGAAATCGCGCGCGTCGAAGGCGACGTAGGCTTCGTCGCCGGCGTCCGGCGGCAGGCCCGCCAGGGCGAAGAGGCCCCACGATTTGCCGTTCACAGCGACGCGGAGCAGACGATAGGGCATGGTCGCGCCGCCCTCGCGCTGGAGCGTCGTCAGGAAGCCCCAGTGCTGGCGCGATTGCGCATCCGCCGGGAGCAGCAGCGCCCGCTCGCACGCGCAGAGCGCCCGACCAGCGGCATCGGCGGCAGGAAATTCCACGTAGAGCGGCCATCGCTCGCCCGCGAAGGCGGCCCCCACATCGGGCGACAGCCCCACATCGACATCGACGCGGTCATCGCCCAAGGTAAAGGTCGCGGGCGCCAACTGCGGCTCTTCGGTCAGCGCGCCCTGCTGGACGGCGTAGTTGCGCTGCGTCACCAGGCGCTGATAATCCACAAAGGCGATGTCCACGTAGAGCGTGGGGAGATCGGCGGCGTGCCGGAGGGAGTTGGCGGCCACGCGCGGGCGGCGGATGAGGACGGCGACGAATTCGCGCACGGCGCCCAACCCATCGGGGCCGGAGAGCAAGACCCCCAGCGCAAACGCCGCCGCCATCCCCGCCGTGAGCACCGCGCTCCAGGGGATCGCGCCGAAGAGGTGAAGATGGAACCGGCGACGCCGCGAATTGGGCCGCGGCTCGGATTGCAGGTCTCGTTCCGTGATGCGCAATCAGCCCCCCAAGCGCCGCTCTTGCTGCAAGAAGCTGACCTCGTCCACGGGGAAGTTCGATTTAAGATCGACGAGGAGGGCGTCTAACGTTCGCGGATCACCGCAATCGATAAAATAGGTCAATTGGAGCGCGCCGTTGTGGCTATCCAGGCGGCGGAAGTTGATGACGTCGATGTGACGCAGGAGGCAGGCGCTCACATCGTGAAAAAGTGATTGCGCTTCCTGTTCTTGTTCCTCGCGCAACAGAATATCCAGATAGAGATTCGTCTCCGGCGGGCGCTGCTGCAATGACATGCGGATCATCATATAGGCCAACGTCCCCAGCACGCCGATAACGGTGATCCAGCGTTGATCCGCCCCCACCCCCAGGCCGATGGCAATCGCGATAAAGAGGAAGATCAACTCCTCCGGTTCTTTGATCGCGGTGCGGAAGCGGACGATGGAGAGCGCGCCGACCAATCCCAAGGAGAGCGCCAGGGAGGTCTTGACGATGCTGATCACCAGCGCGGTGGTCAGGGTCAACACGGGCAACAACGTCGCCAACTTGCGACGATTAGCCAAGGATTGGCCATAGTGTTCATAGTACCAACCGACTAGGAGCGCGAGAAGCAAACCGATCCCTAAATTCAAGATGACCGTCGCGGTGGAAAGAGGCGTGGGAGCATTCCAATCAATCATAGATTACCTCACTTATCCCAAAAAATTTTACATTCTTATCCTATAAATTCTAATACAGAGTGAAGGTTTATTCAAGCCGACGTGCTGTTCAGCGACCAGGCTCTCAAGCTAAGTTTTAGATCTAGCTACCCGACACCTCTTAGCTCACGGATAAACACAGATTAACGCAGATATTTTTTT
>JBKHCQ010000415.1:0-3293 GCA_046541755.1 Anaerolineales bacterium
GTCGCGGTGCGCGGCGCGGAGATCACCCACGTCGGGCCGGCGGCGGAGGTGCAGGCTCAGGTCGCGGCGGAGACAGTGATCGATGCCACTGACACGGTCGTCATGCCGGGGTTGGTGAACGCGCATTCCCACGTCGCGATGACGCTCTTCCGGGGCCTGGCTGATGATATGCCGCTGGAGCGCTGGCTGGATCGCATCTGGAAGGTGGAGCAGACCTACGCCACCGCCGACAACGTGCGCATCGGCACCGAGTTGGCCTTCGCGGAGATGATTCGCGGCGGCGCGACGGCGGTCTCCGATATGTACTGGCATCGCGACATCACCACTGAGGTCGCGAAAGAAGTGGGATTCCGCCTGCAAGATGGCCCCAGCTTCATCAATTTCGTCGGGCCGGATGGCATCCGCCCGGAGAATCGATTGGCGATGGCCCGCGAGTACCTGGAGCGCTACGCCGACGATCCACTGATCGAGAGCTGCGTCCAAGCGCACGCGACTTACACCGTCCCCCGCGAGTTGCTGGCGCAGTGCCGCGATCTGGCCGCGGAATTCGACGTGGTCTTCGTGACGCACGCGGCGGAGTCTGCCGCCGAGGTGGCGTCGGTCCAGGAGAAATTCGGCCAGACGCCGGTGCGGGTGCTGGATGATCTGGGCCTGCTTGGCCCGAAGACGCTGTTGGCCCATGGCGTCCACCTGGATGATGAGGAGATCGCGCTGCTGGCCGAGCGCGAGACCTCGATTGTCCACTGCCCGGAGTCCAACCTCAAGTTGGGATCGGGGATCGCGCGTTTGCCGGAGCTGTTGGCCGCCGGCGTGCCGCTGGGCCTGGGCACCGATGGCGCCGCCAGCAACAACGATTTGGATATGTGGGGCGAGATGCGCACCGCCGCGATGATCCACAAGGGCGTCCACGAGGATCCCACCGTCGTGCCGGCGCGCGCCGTGCTTCACATGGCTACGTCGGGCAGCGCGCGCGCGATGGGCCTGGCGGATCGGATCGGCTCGCTGGCGGCGGGGAAGTGCGCGGATCTCATCTTAGTCGATTTGGATCGCCTGCATCTGACGCCGCGCTACGACATCTATTCGCACCTGGTCTACTCTGCCAACCATGCCGATGTCCGCACGGTGATGATCCATGGGGAATTCGTCATGCGCGACCGCGAGTTGCTGACCGTGGACGAGGCGGCGGTTAAGGCGCGGGCGCGGGAGGTGCGCACGCACATCAGCCCCTGAGGTAGGTCGGAATGGTATTCCGAGCCAAAGCCCCCAGCCAAGCGCTGGGGGCTTTGCTATGGACGGCTGATGTAGGGCGGAATGGGCCATCCGACGTGAAAGACGCCACTCCGCTAGCGCTCCGAGGCTGACTACGAACCTCTTTGCTACTTACGACTGATGCGACTGTAGTCCGGGGGGATGAAGTTGGCTGCTGCTCGGAGTTGCTCCAGATGCTTCGCGATCACCTGCGAGGCGACTTTGAAGTCGTCGGTGGGCAAGGTGAACGGCCCATTGGCCACGAAGGTATGCTTGGTCAGCAGCGGCGCGAAGTAGTGAAACTCTTTCTTCAAGCGTGTGTAGGCCCCCACCAAATAAAAGGGGAGCGTCTGATTCCAGCGCGTCTGCACCAGCTTCATTGATCTGTAGAGCTGTGGATGCAAAGCCGGCTTGCCCGGCAGCGCCAGGCCGGCCATCGGCGAAAGGATGCAGACCCGCCCCACCTGTTGGGGATCGAAGAATTGGACCAGCGACCTGAGATATTGGAGGTTGACGCCGGAAAAATTTTCATCGACGATGGCGCGGAGTCGCGGCGTCTCCATCTCGAACTCTCGCGCCACCGGCAAAAAGCGGATGTCGTGGTTGCTCTTGTGGATGTTATCCGTTAGCCATTGAAAAGCCTTGGTGCGGAGGCGATAGCGCTTTGAAGGCAGACCCTCTTGATCGACGCCCATATCTAAATGCACGGCATAGGGGATGAGCGCGGCGGTGATGTTATCGAGCGTGTGCCCCAACGTCAGGGCGGCCGGCAGCGCGTCGAAGGCATAGTGATGATCGAAGAAGATCACCACATTGTGCGTCAGCAGATCTTGATTAATCTCGCCCAAGGTCGAGACGGTGTCGCGGCGCGCGGCGATTTTGACGATGTGGTTCTTCCAGAATTTGAGCGCATGGCGAGTGACTCTCCCGAATCCGGCGTATAAATTCGTTTCTGTGATGGGCTTTGCATCTTCCATACGTTTATCTTACTCTATATTGGCGTAATTGAAAGGGTAGGAAGCTTCTGGACTCGGGCCGCAGCATGATTTGAGATCTCATGAAGGAACCGTCTCGCGCGGGATGACGTAGAAGAACAGGGCTAAGGCGACGATGGTGAAACCCAGATTCCCGATGAGGCCCACGGGCATCGGGCCGAGCAGGGGATTGGGTTGGCCTTGCGCGAACAACATCCCCAAGCCCGCGATCCCGTTGATGGCCCCGTGGGCGATGACGGCCGGCCACACGCTCGCGGCCCGATCGGCGAGCCAGCCGAACAGTATCCCCAACGTGATGCAAAACCAGATCATCATCAAGATCCCCGTGATGGGCGCGCCGGGATAATCGAAGCCGTAGTTGTGGCCCATCGCGATGGCCGGCCAGTGCCAGACGCCCCAGATGACGCCGGTCAGCAGATAGGCGCGCCGACGGCCCAGCGGCATCAGCTTGGGCTGGAGATACGCGCGCCAGCCGAATTCCTCGCCAAACGTGGCCAGGCTGTTGAGCACGGGCGAGATCAACATCGCCTGGAAGATCTGCGCGCCGATCAAGTACCAGAGATTGATCTCCTCGAGATCCATAGTAGGCGGCGCGCTTTCTGCCAACATCTCTTGCAGCAGGGACAGCGAGGGATCGTAGTAGCGGGGGAAGAGCCAGAAGAAGAGCGCCATCCCCGCGAGCGTGAGAATCCCCGGCGCGAACCACGCGATGGCCCAGTAGCGCCAGTTACGCGCGGGATGAGGGCGCAGCCGCGTGCCTTGCCAGCCTTCGCGGGTGATGATGCGCGTCAGCAGGTGGGCAATCGCCGGCGCGGACATCACCGGCCCGGCCATCAGGAGCAACGCGAGCGAGACGTTGGCTTCGGGAAAGACCAGCGGGCTATCGACTAAGCCGCCGGTGAGATAGATTGCCAAAAAGGTCGCCCAGGCGATGCCAAACGAGATCGCCAGGTAAAGATAGAAACGTCGTTGTTCCAACTTCTCTGTGAGGTTCATGGCTTTGTAATTCCTTTTGTGATTTGTGTTAAATTTGTCACCTTCCGGGAAGCT
>JBKHCQ010000416.1:0-3273 GCA_046541755.1 Anaerolineales bacterium
CTGTAGGTCGGAATGACATTCCGACCTCTGCCGGATTACCAATCCGGCCTGAGGATGAGGATAGTGATCGTCCCCGACGTCCGCACGAGGTCAAATTCGTCGGCTTGATCGGCGGCCCGGGGATGGGGAAGTCCTTTCAATTGCGGCGCGTCGGTCATCTGACGGCTCAGCGCTCGCTGACGACCGTCGGCAGACCGACGATCCCGGTCTATATCGATCTCCGGGAACTTGAGCCGGCGCCGTGGATCAGCGCCTCTACGATCAGTAATCTCATTTTGGAGGCGCTTTCGCCTTTCTGGGAGGAGGGCAGCACGCTGCGCCCGGCCCAACTCCTGACCCAAGACGTTGGTTTGCGCCTGCGCATCTTAGTGGATGGCGGCGCGGGCCTGTTAGCCAATTTGCGGGATCGCGCGTGGCAGGCGTTAAATCAATTCGCGCAGAACAATCCGCAGCACGAGTACATCATCGCCCTCAACGTCGAGAACTTCGATCCGCAGCGCTTGCGCCTCACCAACGTGTTGATCATTCAGCCGTTGACGCAGCGCAAGATCAAGGCGTACCTGACGCGCGATTCGCAAAACGCGATTGGGCAGGCGCTCTACGCCGCTCTGAAGCGCGCGCAGCTCTTCGATTTGGCCGCGATGCCCTGGCTCCTGATGCGCATGCTGGGTCAGGCGCAACGCGGGGAGTTCCCGCAATCCCACGTGCAGGTGCTGCGCTATCTGGTGGATGACGCGATTGCCGATATCGCGACTGATCGCGGGATGCGCACGCGGGCCGCGCAGACGTTGCACGCGCTGGCCTGGCGGATGCAATCGACGCACCGAGAGCGGTTGCCTATCGATGAGGCGTTTGAGATTATGGCCGAGGTGCGAGGGAATCGCGGTTACAATTTGGAGACGCTTTACCAAGAACTGCTCACGCACGATCTTCTGGATACCTCCGGCGATGAGGGGGTGAGTTTCAACCGGGATAACATCCGCGCCTATTGTTGTGCTCACGCCTTACTGACCCATCCGGAGCGCGCCCGTCTTCTCCACGAAATCACAGCAATGTTGGGCCGGCAGAGCTTGTATCAGTGGTGGCGAGAGTCGTTGGTGTGGCTGAGCGGCTTGATGGATGATCCTTCACAATTGATCGGCCGGATTTTGCGCGGCGTCGCGTTGAGCGAGGGCGAATATGTCTTCTTAGCCGCGCAGTGTATCCGGGAAAGCCGCCTGAACGACCCGCGCAAGCCAGTCTCGAAGACGCTGCGCAACTACATCATCAACACGCTGATCCTCCGGCTGGACAGTCAATTGGAGCTGAATGTCTTCCGCCGTGTGCGGGCCGTGGAGGCGCTGGGCCATCTCCGCGCCGAGGTCGCCATCCCGCATCTCGTGCGGCTGATCACGGACCGGGTGCGGCAGACGGGTAACCGGTCGAAGTACGAGTACAGCAGCGTGCGCTTGGCCGGGATGTTGGCGCTTCGTGAGATCGTCGATCCGCCCTTTGATGCGCTTCTTGAATTTTCGTCCTGGCTGGTTGACCTGTTCTCCGCCTGGGAGGCGCGAGATTTGGAAATTTTGCAGGCCTATTTGTTGCACGATGATGAGGCCGGGGGACGGGAGATCGACGCCGGGCAACAGGCCCTGGCGGCCTTTATCCTGGCGCACATCCAATCGCCGCGCGCGATTAAGTTGCTGATTTCGACCTTCCTCACGCCTGGCCGGGATCAGATGACCTACCGCAACGTCTCCACCGCGCTGACGCTCTTGGATCCGGTCCTGGTCACGGAGCAGGCGATCCTGCCGCTGATCGATCCAGAACTTGCCGCGGAGAAGATCGCCGCCGGGGAATTGAGCGCGGAGCTGTGGGAGCATCGCGATAACTGGTACGGCAATCTCATCTATATGATTGGCAAGATCCGCACGCAGAACGATCGGGCGCAAGCGTTTGTGCTGGCTACGATAGAATCGCAATCGGACGTTAGGCTGATCGCGTTGGCGATTCAATCTCTGGGCTGGCTGTACGATACGAATAGCAAGGAGCGCTTCGAGGCCATCGCGCTGGGGGATTTTGACAGCCTGAATTTGCCGGAGATGGCTACGGAGACCGCCTATCAACGCCAGCAGCGGGAGGATATGGAGCGCTACGTGCAGCGCAAGGCGCTCGAGGCTCTCTACTATATCGGCGACCTGATGACCTTGGCGCGCTTGCAGCATCGCCCCGCCGATTGGCCGCCGGAGTTGGAGAGCACGTTCTACCGCACCAGCGAGGCGATTCTGATGCGCCAGACGTCGCAGCGGGAGGGGGATGGGTAGGGTAGGGTTATTCTACTGGATTGAGACAAAACCGAGGCGCGCTGTGATTTCCAATCACGTCACGGTGTGCTCTGGAGTTGTTTGGACTAATGCTTCTTCTACGGCCCCTTCGCGCGGATGTAGGCGTCGACGTCGGCGTTATAGACGATCTCCTCGACCGTGAAGACCGCCCAGGGCGAGCCATCATCAAACCAGGTGACCGCGCCGACCGTGGCAATCTCGTGGCCGTCGACGGCGCCCCAGCTCAGGGCCTCGTTCAGCCAGAGTGTCTTCCCCTCGCCCGCTGTGCCCTTGTAGCGCATCGCTTCTAAAAGATGCAGCTTCCCGTTCGCCGGATCGAACCGCAGGATGAAGTGCTCCTCCGCTTCGCCAAACGGCACGACTAAGATCGCCGTCTCATCGTCCACCGGCTCCCAGCGCACGCGCGGATCGGTAATCCAGACGGCGGGCATCCAGACAGCCTCGCCCCACAGCGCCAGATTCGCGCCCTGGTCGATTTTGGGGCCGGATTCCTCGCCGAAGGGAAGTTCCATCAGGGCCTCGCCATCGATATAGCGCTCGTTGATCTTCATGATCGGCAGCCCGAAGAGGGTCAGCTCGATGTAATGGCGATAGGCCTGCCCGGTGATGTGCGTGAAGCGGAAGCGCCCCGGAAAGGCGAGGTTGCCCATCGGGCGCAGGGTGGCACGGCCAGAGATTACGGCGGATTCGATGACGGGAATCTCCTCGCCGTAGATCTCGCGGTAGAAGCGGGCCACGGGCGCCGGCAAATCGTCGGGCAGCGGCACAGTCTCCGTCTCCAATGCCGGCGTCGATTGCGAAAACGCGGGGAAGGGCTGGGGCTTAATCTGTAATCCCAGCCAAGCGAACAACCCCAGGCCAAAAATCAGGCTTGCAGTGATGATTGCAATTTTCATAACAACTCCTTATCTCAGTTTTTAGCCAACTAACTTTTCTGTAACCAATGTTC
>JBKHCQ010000417.1:0-3268 GCA_046541755.1 Anaerolineales bacterium
TGAAGGTCACGCCCGGGTTGTCCGAGTTGCTTTCGACCCAGATGCGACCACGATGCTTGTCTACGATTTCCTTGACAATGGATAGTCCTAATCCCATTCCTCCATATTGGCGATTGGTCGCGCCATCCACCTGATAAAATCGATTGAAAATCTTCTCCATCTCCGCTTCTGGGATGCCGGCACCAGTATCCTGAATTTGAATCCACACTTCACCTCCGTGCTGGGCAGCTTGCATCCAAATTTTACCATGCTTTGAGTTAAACTTGATCGCGTTATCCAACAACTGCCCCAACGCCTGCACGATATGGCGCGCGTCCACCGCGACCATAGGTAAGGCTTCAGGCAAATCGGCGATGATCTGGAGGCCCTCCCGCATCGCTTTTTGCTTATTGGCCTGGATCGCGGTCATACAGATGGGACGAATGGCCTGCGGGCTGAGGGAGAGATGGCGCAGATTCTCCTGCTCCAGGCCCTCCAAGGTGGTGATCGATTCGACGATATCGATCACCCGGGCCGTGTGCGTGCGGATCGCCTCGATGGCCTCCTGCTGGAGTTCGGTCAGCTCGAAGCCCAGCGCGCCGCCGAGCGCGAGATCCACGTAGCCTTTGACGATCGAAAGCGGCGTGCGCAATTCGTGCGAGACATTCTGAATAAATTGAGACTTCATCGCGTCTAAGTGTCGAAGCTGCTCGTAAGCCTGGCGCATCTCCTCGTGCAGATGGGCGTTGACCAGCGCGGGTGTGACGGCCTGGGCCACGGCCCGCGTCAAATCGATCTCCCGCGCGCTCAGGAGCCGGGCCGCGCACGCCTCCATGCCCAGCGCGCCGATGATGTCCCCCTGTGAAATCAACGGGACGATGACCAGCGACACAGGAGCGGCATCGTCAGGGTATAGCGCGGCAAGATCCTCGCCTCGGATCAGCTCTTTGTCCTTCAGAAGGCGGTGCATCGCCGAACCGGCCTCCCACGCGGTCAGCCGCCGCATCCACTGCGGCGCATAATCCGGCGCGCGATCCTCGGCCACGAGCCGCAGCGTCGCATCCTGGATATGAATCGCCGTCACCAGGGGGACGCGCAAGCTGTTTCGCAAGCGCCGGCAGATCAATGTGAGGATTTTATCTGAGTTGAGGGTGCTGTTGATCGTCTTGAGGATTTCATTTAAGACCTGCGTTTCCTCCAGACGACGCTTGAGCCGCTGCGCCATCAGCGCCTTCTCCAGCGCGATGACCGTCTGCCCGGCCAGCAATCGCGCGATGTGCACCTCCTCATTCCGCCAGGTGTGCGGCCTGGTATCCAGCAAAATAAGCACGCCGGCGGTGTGATCCCGCATCTTGAGCGGGATGCTCAGCCCGGCGTGAATTGCCCCCTCGTGCCGCGTCCAGCAGAGCCATGGACATCCGGCCAACCGCTCCGGTGTGGGATAGCGCACGGGGAAATCGGTCTGGCGCGCCAACACGCCCTCCTCCCAACATTGGAGGATCGCCGCCCGCGCCTCGGCCTCGCGCGCGATGTTCTGGGTGTAGATAAAATCCTCGGCGTGGTCCCGCTCATGGTGCAGCGCGATCAACCCCTTGGGCAACTCCATCAGGCGCAGGGCGTACTCCAAAATTGCGTGCATCGCCTCGGCGGCGTTATCCGAGATAGCCAAGATTTTCTGATCGATGTTGGCCAGGGCCATCAATTGATCGCGCTCTCGACGCAACGATTGATAGAGGCGAGCATTGGTCAAGGCGACGGCCACCAGATCGGCCAGCGATTGCAGCGCGTTGAGATGCTGAGGCTGATAAAAGTCTGCCGCCTCGTTGGTCAGCATCAGAAAGCCGATGATGTAATCGCGGACGCGCAAGGGGGCGATCAGCGCGGAGAGTTCCTCGGCGCCGGGCAGTTTCATCCAGCGTGGATCCTCGTGGGCGCGGGGCAACAAGATCCCCTGACCGGTCTGAATAATCTCTTCCCATAAAGGGGCCTCCGCCAGCGAAATACCCGCGCGCAAGCGCGCGCTCGTTTCCGGCGTCAGCCCCTGGGTGTACGGCGAGATGACCGTGTCGTCATCATCATCGATCAGGGAGATGATGAGCGCGTGGAAGGGCAGGAGCGCGCCCAACTGCGCGGCGGCGGTCCGCATCACCTGATCCGCGTCCGAGAGCGAGGTGAGCGCGGCGCCAAATTGCTGGAGCATCTCGGCGAACTTGCGCGCCGTCCGCTCTTTGCGGATCAAATCCAACTGGCGCCGAAGGCGCTCGTCCGGCGACGCGGCCCTTCGCTGCTGATGGTGAGCCACGGCTTGGCGCGCCAGATCGGGGAAGTAGGCGGTGTGCACGTACTCCAAAGGCAACGGCACCACGTCCTCGTCCTGCAACAAATCGGCGAGCGGCTCAGAGGCTGACGCATCCAGTAGGATGAAGCGCAACAGCGTGGGCGCCTGCGCCTTCAACGCCGAGATAGTTGCGTGAAGCTGCGGGCCAGGGCGAAGGATCACGGCGCTGGGCGCGTGGGCCGCGATCAGCCCACGCGCCTCGTGAACATCGCGACAGGCGCGCGCGTGCAACTCCGGGTGCTGGTTCAGCGCGGTCAGAAGCTCTTCGCTCCCCTCTTGGATCAGCAATAAATCCATACTCGTCTCCCAGATACCAATACCAGATACGAAGTCGAAAACCGACCCGACAGTTTTACGCCTTATCTCAGCAGATGAAGCAGATGAAGCAGATGAAGCAAATAGATGGGATGGTTCAAGAGATAGTAGAAATTGGTTTACACTTTTATTTTGCGTAAAAATTCAATCTCTTTAAAAAACAGAGGCCTGGCGAATACCTTGGCCCTAAGGCCCAATGGCCGAGGGAATTCGCGGCTACATTTACGAAACCGGCCTTCGCCGGTTAGAATCCAGTCGCCGAAGGGCGACTTCGTAATGGTGGCCGCGGTTTTTCTTTGACCCAACGGCCCAATGGCTGTGGGAACCGCCGGGCCTGGAACAACGAGAAAAAAGTGTCAACCTATTTCTGAACCATCCCAAATAGATCAATATCGGCGCGTCCTCCTCACGGCTTCAGGTCACACACTGTACCTCCATTTTAGCATGGATTATGTCATCTGGCAGGTGAAGCTATCAATTTTTGGGCGGCCTTGCGCCAGGCTAACGCCGCCGCCATTATGCTTTCGCAGGAAAACAGGTATAGTATAATACCGTAAAGGGGAAATTTGGTGATGGCTCACCCACGTTAGGGCCTAACCCGGCAGTTCGTGTTCAATGCGCGACAATTTGGCGGAT
>JBKHCQ010000418.1:0-3249 GCA_046541755.1 Anaerolineales bacterium
GCGCCCAATTTGGTCTCCCCGGCGGATGAATCAAGCCATTACTCCGGCGCGACGATCGAGTTTGTGTGGGAGGGCGGGCAATTATGTGAAGGCGAGCGCTGGCGGGTGTGGATTTACGGCCCTGGGTTGGATAGGTATTGCGAGGCCGAACCGGGACAAACCCGTACCTCGTGTCAGATCAACGCCGATCCGGGCGAATATAACTGGCGCGTGGAGGGTGTTAGGCCGGATGGAAGTACCATGGCGGGGGCGATGAGCAGCGCGCGCCGCATCCATATCCAGGCGGTGCCGGATCAACCTGAGCGGGATCCTCGCCCAGAAACTCCAACGCCGGAGTTTTAGGCCCAATGAGCCGGGGACTGCACGGAACGATGGCTGTCCTTGAGGGTGAATGGAAGGTCGTGTGCGCAAACTACAGATCGTATTTGGGAATTAAAACAATAAAACCTTGCGAAGGTTCGCAGGGGCTTTGGTCCACAGATTGATCTGCTCGCTGTACCTAATACATACTGTTTGAGGTTACATGCGCAACCTTCGCAAGGGTAGGTCGATCAGAACTTTATTACGCAATACGAACCCATAACTTCTCAAACTGAGAGGATGCAATTACTATGACCAACTTAATCGGGCGACAATTTGGACAATACAAAATCATCGATACCATCGGCGGCGGGGGGATGGGCGAGGTTTATCTCGCCCAAGATACGCGCCTCACCCGCCAGGTGGCGGTCAAGATTCTGCCGCTGGAGGCGGCGCAGAATCGCGAGCTGGTGCAGCGCTTCCGCCGGGAGGCCAACGCCGCCGCCGGGCTGGATCATCCCAACATCATCGATGTCTACGACCTGGGCGTCGAGACCGGCCTGTACTACATCGTCATGCGCTACGTCAACGGCCCGACGTTGAGCGATATTTTGAAGAACGAAGGCCCGCTCCCGCCGGAGCGCGTGCTGCGCATTATGGCGCAGTTGACCGACGCGCTGGAATACGCGCATCGACGCGACATCATTCATCGCGACATCAAACCCGCGAATGTGATGTTGGAGCGCAACGACTTCGTCACGTTGATGGACTTTGGCATCGCGCGCGCGCCCAGCGAGGAGAAGCTCACCATGGTCGGCCAGGTGATGGGCACGGCGGGCTATATGTCGCCGGAACAGGCCTCCGGCCGGCCGGTGGATCATCGCACGGATATTTTCGCCTTGGGCGTGCTCATCGAGGAGATGTTGACCGGGCAGCGACCGGGGTTCGGGCAGCCGCCGAGCGCCAATCTCCCGCCCGCGATTCGGGAGGTGGTAGCGCGTAGCCGCGCCGGGCGCGTGGATGATCGTTACGGCTCGGTGCGCGCGCTCTACGACGATCTGCGCGGCGCGATTGCCAGCGCGTCGGCGTCGGATCAGCCTCGCTCGCCGGCCCAATCCCAGGCGCTCAAGCTGAGGCTGAAGGATGGCCGCGAGTACCAACTGCAACCGGGCGTCCTGCGCATCGGGCGCGCCGCCGATAACGACGTGGTGCTCCGCGATGAGAAGGTCTCGCGCCATCACGCCGAAATCCGCACCGATCAGCGCGGCAGCGCCGTCATCGATCTGGGCAGCACCAATGGCACCTACATCGATAGACAGCGCCTGACGCCCAACCAACCCCATCCCCTTACCGGGAGCGCGTGGGTGCAGGTGGGCAAGAACGTCATGGTCAAAATCGAACCGGGTGAGGTCGCGCGCCCGGTGGAGGAACACCTTTCGACGGACACCCAGGCGCGCGCCGTCTTGCAGACCGCCTCATCTGGGGAGTTGCCTCAACCGCCGCCGCCTCCCGCATCGGCCACATCGCAGAAAAAATCCGGCGGGCGGAAGCTGTGGTGGATCGGCGGCGGGATCGTCGGCGTGCTGGGGCTTCTGGCGCTGGCCTGCATCGCCTGGCTATTTTTCCCCACCGACGCATCGCCCAGTCCGACCCGGACGCCCACGCGAGGTTCGACGACGGCAGCGACCTCCACGCCCCGCCCGACGAGCACCTCTATCGTTGACCTTGATACAACCGACATCCCCGACCTATCGGCGGGCGATCTGATCTTTGAGGATTCGTTTGCCAGCCGCGCGACCTCAGAAGCGCGTTGGGATCTACCGGATGAGGATGATTACGGCTATGAGGTGGATGGCGGGCAGTTGGTCGCCTGGCACGAAGACTCGGAGAGCTTCAGTTGGGCCGAGAGCCTGGACGCCTACGAGGATTTTGAGTTGACGATGGACGTCAAGGCGCTGGAGGGCGGGGAGGACGCGATGTTCGGCATGCTCTTCGCGATGGATGATGAGAGCGACAATTACCTGGGCTGTCTGGTGCAGGGCGATGATTCCGGCTATTGCATGGAGAAGGCAGGCGGCGAGATCGAGTTCGGCGATTGGGTGCGGGTGAATGTGATGCACCAGGCCTATGGCGTGAATAAAGTGCGCGTGATCCGCGTGGGGGATAATTGGGCGTTCTATGTGAACGACGACTGCGTCGGCGCCGGCCGGGGCGGCGGCGTGGCGGAAGGCTATCTCGGCTTGGCCGCCAGTACCTTCGACGCGCCCGTAGAAATTGCCTTTGATAATCTTGAGCTTCGCGTGCCGAGTTTGACGAGCCGGGCGCAGCTTTCCTGCCGCCCTGAATCGTATAGCGCGGGGGCGGAAACGGAGACGGAGACGGAGACAGCCTCGACCGCGACGCCGCGACCGACGGCTGCGCCCACAACGGCGCCCACCTCGCCGCCGGAACCGACCGCCGCGCCGTCATCGGGCGGCAACGTCTTCGAGTTTCACAACTACACGGGGGATCAGAGCTGCCACTTCGAGTTCTGGGGGCCGGCCTCCTACAGCGTCGATGTCGGCGTGGGCGAATCGAAGGTGATCCGCAATGTTCCCAACGGCGAGTACGGCTGGAAGACCTTCATCACCGGCATCGGCGAATCATCGGGCAACTCGCCGGTGAAGATGGTCTCCGGCGGGCGCTGCGTCATCACCTGCTCCAAGCACGACGGCGGCTACTACACCGGCAGCGATTGCACGCCTTAGCGAAGGTTGGGGGAGGCGACGCTCTCAAAATGTCGCATCACCCACCGGAGATCATCCCGACGTCGAGAGCAACGGCACCCTTCGCAAGGGTGGAGCAAGCTCTTCCTTGCGAAGGTTGGGGCAGACGACGCTCTCAAAATGTCGCATCGTCCACCGGAGATCATCCCGACGTCGGGAGCAACGGCAACCTTCGCAAGGGTGG
>JBKHCQ010000419.1:0-3241 GCA_046541755.1 Anaerolineales bacterium
GAGCGCACGTCGAAGCCCAAGTTCTCCTCGGAGACGTCCTCCGGCACGCGGCCCTGGGCGCGCTCGTAGGCCATCGTCTCGCGCATCCCCACGGCCTCCGCCTCGTCGTCGCGCCGCATCCCGCCGCCGCCCGCGTCATAGCGCTCGGACGGCTCGTGGTTGGCCTGCGCGGCCTCTTTGGACTCCGGGTAAGCGAAGGTCGGTTCCGCCGCCGCCGATTCCAGCGGGATCACCACCGCCGCCCCTAAGATGTGCGGCTCATCCACCGTGAGCTGGCTTTCCAGCCGAATCTCGCGCTCCAGCGCCGCGCGTCGCGCCTCCAACTGCTCCAGATTGCGCCGCTCGTTGCGCAGCGGCAGATCCATCGCCGCGCCCGCGTCCTGGCGGAGTTGGTAGTCGAGGATCTTCTGGTTGGATTCCTGGATCAGGTAATCCAACGAGCGCAGGCCGTACTTCTCCTTGACCTGGGCCTCGTGCGCGCGCCGGGCCGCGATCTCCGCCTGGTAGGGGAAGAGCACCTCGGTGACGATGTAATCTTCCACGGCCTCGCGGTGTTCCAACAACGCGCCCATCGCTTCTGGGAGTTCGGCCTTGTCCAGGGGATCATAATTCCACAGTATCGCCGGGTTGAGGGTGCGCAGCTCGCCCGCCAAATCCTGGTAGAGGCAGAAGACGCGCTTGCCCGCCGCCCGCCCGCTGGCGTCATTGACCACGCCCTCGACGAACCAGAGGAGGCCCTCGCGCTCCCCTTCTGGATCGCCGAAGACGGCGTAAGCATCGGCCCCGCCGGCCCCACGCTCCAGCACCGTCTCGGAGACGGCCTCCAGCAGCGGGTGGCCCGGCGCTACAAATTCCACGGCGCGATGCTCGCGGGCGTAGCCCTTATCGAAGGTGATGCGCCGGTATTCGTCGAACAGCCGCCCGTAGGTAGCCTTGAAGCGCGCATTTTTATTCCAGCGGCGCAGCTCGTAGGGCACGCGCGGCGCCTGGTAGAGCGTGATGGGCGCGCCGCCGCCATCGCCCTCTTCCGAATGCTGGGCCCCGTGCCGGCGCACCTCCCCACCCAGACGCCGGTAGGCGCGCAGGAAGTAGTCCTCCACGTACTCCGGCACCAGGCGATTCTCCTCAGCCTTCAGGGTCTCGCGCTGCACGCCGGTGTAGTCGATGTGGCGCGTCGCCAACCCGGTGAGGAAGGCCTCGTCCATCGTCCGCTGCATCCCCTCCTCATTCACCGCCTCGATGTGCTGCTCGATCTCCTCCATCCGCCGCTGGCTGAAGATGGCGTCGCGCAGCAGTTGATCCAGCCGCGTGCCGGGCAGCATCTCGCCGATGATGTCGAAGACGCGGTCGGAGCCGAGGGCCGCGCGCATCTTATCCAACTTCTCGAAGAGACGATCCAGGATCTGCCCCTCGCGGGTATCGCGCGCGATGAGGTTCCAGATGTAGACCTCGAACTGCTGGCCGTAGCGGTGGATGCGGCCCATCCGCTGCTCCAGGCGGTTGGGGTTCCAGGGGATGTCGTAGTTGACCATCAGCGAGCAGAACTGCAAATTGATGCCCTCGCCGGCGGCCTCGGTGGCCACCATGATCTGCGCGCGATCCTTGAAGGCGTGCTCGGCCTCGATGCGGGCGTCCATCGCCATCGAGCCATCGATGGTCACCACGTCGTAGCCCCACTCGCGCAGCTTGCCCAGCGGATGACCACCCTGCCCATCCCCGGCGAGATAAAGCAGCGTGTCAGTGAACTCGGTGAAGATGAGCAGCTTGCGCCCGCCCAGGCTATCTAAGATATGATCGCGCAGCGCCGCCAGCTTGCTCTCGATGGCCTGGGCGCGCACCGTCGCGGCCTGCTCGATCAGCGGCTCGAGCTGCGCGATCTCCGCCCGCACCTGATCGATGTTCTGCGCGATGGTCAGGTGCTCGATTCGCGCCCGGATCTTCATTTGCTCGGCTTCCGGCAGATCGTCGATCTCGTCCGGGGTGAGATTGCGCGCCTTCAGGTAATCCTCGCGCTCCTCGCTGATCTTCTCCGGCAGCTCCAACAGCTCCTCCAGCTTGGCCTTGCGCCGCTCCAGCGAGCGGGCCACGGCGTGCGTGCTGGAGGTCAGCCGCCGCTGGAGGATCATCAGCGCGAAGGAGATGCTGCGGTGCTCCTTGGCCTGATCGAAGTAGTCCTGCACGTAGCGGGTCACGCCGTTGTAGAGTTCGCGCTCGGCCTCGGTGAGGCGGAAGCGCACCGTGTGGACGTGGCGCGGCGGGAAGATGGCGCGGCCATCGAAGTGGCGCATATCCTCCTTGAGCCGCCGCACGAAGATGGGATTGTCGCCCGCCTCAACGGAGGCTTGCAGCAGATCGGTGCGGGCGAAGAAGCCCGGGCGCAGCAAATCTAAGAAGAGGCGGAAGTTCTCCTCATCGCCCTTGTGGGGCGTCGCGGTGAGGAAGAGCATGTGCTCGGTCTGCTGCGAAAGCATCTCCCCGGCGCGGTAGCGCTGGGTCTTCTCGATCTTGCGCTGCTTCTTGGTCTCGTAGAGGTAGGCGGCCATCTTGTGGGCCTCGTCAGCGATGACCAGATCCCAGCGCACGCTGCGCAGGCTCTCGCGGATCTCATCCTGCTTGATGAAGTCGATGGAGGTGATGCACTGGTTGTGCTCCTCCCAGGCGCTCGCGCCCCAGGTGCTGTTCAGCAGGCCGCGATCCACAAGGACGAAAGTTTCACCGAAGCGCTCCTTCATCTCCCGCTGCCACTGGTACTTGAGATGTCCCGGCGCAACAATCAGCACGCGCTGCACCAGGCGTCGCAATTGCAGCTCCTTGAGGATCAGCCCGGCCATAATCGTCTTGCCCGCGCCGGGATCATCGGCGATGAGGAATCGAATGCGCGGCGAGGGCAGGACGTAGTGGTAAACGGCCTCGATCTGGTGCGGCAGCGGATCGACCTGGGAGACGCTGACCGCCAGTTGGGGATCGAACTGGTGGGCGAGGCGCAGGCGGTGCGCCTCGATGGTGAGGAAGAGATCTTCGGCGCGCTCGACGCGCGTCAGCGTGTGCGCGTCGACGATCTCGACCTGGGCGAGCTGGTCATCGGTGAGTTGGAGCGTGTTGAAGGTGTTGTGCCCATCTTCTAACACAACTTCGACGCGGTAGTAACTCGCGCGCGGGGTAAAGGACTTCACCTCGGCGGGCGCCGAGAGGAAAGGCGCTTGAATGCGTTGGCCTGGTTTGAGCTGCATAGACACCCCCT
>JBKHCQ010000420.1:0-3190 GCA_046541755.1 Anaerolineales bacterium
GGATGCTGGGTGAAGCCGCGCACGTGCATCTCGTAGATCACGGTGCGGGCGTAGGGCAGGCGGATGGGGGCATCGCCCTCCCAATCGTAATCGTCATCGGAGACAACGACGGACTTCATCGCGTGGGCGGCGTTATCGCCCGGATGCTTGGCCGCCTGGCGGTCGTAGCGCTGGCCCGCCGCGATGGCGCGCGCGTAGGGATCTAAGAGGAGCTTCTGCCCATCGAAGCGGAATCCCCGCGCCGGATCGTGGCAGCCGGCGACGCGATAGCCGTAGAGCTGCCCCGGCTCGATATCGGGGAGCAGCACGTGCCAGTAGTAGAAGGTGCGGTTGCGCTCAGGATCTAACTTGATGACGCGGCTGGGCGCGCCATCATCCACGTCATCGAAGAGATGCAGCTCGACGGCGTCGCAGTTTTTGGAGAAGATGCAGAAATTCACACCATCGGGTGTACACGTCGCGCCGAGAGGGTAGCTTTGGCCGGGCAATGGTTGGCTCATCATCGCTTTACTTTCTCTCTTGATATCTGACTTTGGATTTCAATGAAGCATCGCTTGGATCATATCTACGGTTAAGGTTGGCTTGCCGCCCAATCCTCAATGTCTAAACCTGCGATTTTCTCAAAAGACGAACTCGCACCGCCCGCGCCTGCGGATGAATCGCAGGCTAAAAGCTGAAGTCGGCTAAAGGCCGACTGAAAGCCAGAAATCCACGGGGAAATCGAGTCAACTTGAGTTGACTTGCGCTTAGTAGCCGGGGATTTCAATCCTCGGCGCTCGGCGCGCGGCGGGATGCTTTCCGACGATCAGCCGTCGCTCCCAGATGTCCGTGTCAATCAACGCGGGTTTCATGGCGTCGCCTCCCCGAAAACGCTTGGCGGCGACGAACTTGTATCTCCTGGAGGAAATCCTCAAATTCGTCTGCGGGCATATCGGCCCAGCACCCTGCATAGCGCATCACATCGGGTGGTTGCTTCTGGGTCGATTCCAAGCCTAAGCGATAATAATGAAGGAGGGTATACACTTCTGCCAGCTTATCGTCAGGAATACGATTAACTTCAGTTATTAGTTTTTCTCTTTCAAGTGATTGGCTCATATTCGCGTTCCCCCTTTTGTCTCAGTATCATCAGTATCAGTAGAAGATATTGTATCATACAAAAGGCCAATCTGGTAATAAAGAAAAACGCCGGGGAAACCGTCTCCCCGGCGTCGTGATGATAGTGTGATCGAAGCGCAGCCGCTACTTGCCGAAGACCTTGTCCATCACCTCATCCGAAAGATCGGCGGTGACGTTGTGCGGGGGGAGCGGCTCGAGCTTCATGAATTCCGGCAGGCGATCATCTAAGTTGGTGAAGCCGGCCTTCAGGTTGAAGTCGCGCTCGCGCTCGAGAATCTCGGCGCCCATCGCCACGGCCTCGTCGCCCGTCATCTCGGTGCCCAGCATACCGTTGATCTCATCGATCATGCCCTCGAAGCCGCTGGGGATGTCCAAGATGGCGAAGGCGATGAAGAGGCAGTGCCCGACGGTGTCGATGAGGGCGGTGGTGTCCTGGAAGGCGCGGCTGAGATCGGCCTTGGCTTCCTCGGAGGCCAGCGGGTCGGATTCGCCGCCGACGTTCAAAATCTCCGGGGCGATGGTATAGCCGGCGGTGTGATCCGCGCCCATCGGGGTGGTGGCGTAGGTGACGCCGATGCCCTTGACCGCGCGCGGTTCGTAGGCGGGCATACCTTGGCCCTTGACGGATGGAGAGCGAGGGTTCCCTAACGCCTTGGCCGTAAAAGCGGTGCCGCCGCCCAACATCCGGCCGGTGGGCGTGCCCTTGCCCATCTGCTCTACCAGATCTAACGCGCCCTCGACGTCGCCGAACTCGATGACGCCGGAGTCCATCGCCACACCGATGGAGACGCCGGTCTCGATGGTGTCGAGACCGTAGGCGTTGCACAACTTCACCAATTTACCAATCGCATCGAGATCATCGATGCCACAATCAGCGCCCAAGGCCCAGTCGGACTCGTACTCGACACAGGAGACGATCTTCTCGCCATCCTCATCGTAGAGCGTGTTGGAGCATTGGATGATACAGCCGGGGCTGCACCCGTGGTTATAGATCTCCTCGCCGGTGCGCGCCTTGTTGTTCTCGAAGATGGCCTCGCCCGCGATCTTGGCCGCGCCCTCGAAGCGTCCCTCGCGGAAGTTGCGGGTCGGCAGGCCGCCGGCCTCATTGAGGATGTTGATCAAAATGGCGGTGCCGTAGGTGTTGAGGCCACCCTTCGGCTGGGTGACGGCGTGGCTGGTCAGGGCCTCGCGCATCTTCTTGGCGCCTTCCTTGAACAGCTCTTTATCGGCATATTCGACGCCCGGCGCGCCCGCGTCATCCAACACCATCAGCTTCAGGCCCTTACTGCCCATCACCGCGCCCAGGCCGCCCCGGCCAGAGTAGCGGTTCGGCCCCTTGGCCATATCGTTGAAGGCGATGCCGGAGTTGCCATATCCGAACTCCCCGGCGGTACCGATGGCCGAGAGGTGAACCTTGTCGCCGAATTTTTCATAGACTTCGGGGAAGACCTCGTAGAGATCGCGGCCCACGTACTCATCGGCGGGGGAGAACTCCACCTTGGGCTTGCCATTGTCCCCATCTTCTAGAGAAATCTTGACGGTCCAGTAGCTCTTATCCTCGGGTTGGCCCTCCACGATGATAGCCTTGATGCGCATCTTGGCCATCGCCGGCGCCCAACTGCTGCCCACGTTGGATTCTTTAATCCCGCCGGTGAGTGGCGACTTCCCGCCCGCCGAGAGGCGCGAGGAGGTGGGGGCCATGGTGCCGGTGAGGAGGCCCGGCGCGAAGACCAGCTTGTTGTTTGGGCCGAGGGGGTGGCACATAGGGTCAACTTCATCATAAACGATGGTGGAGGTCAGCCCCCGCCCGCCCAATTGGCGATACTTCTCGGGAACCTCTTCCACTTTGTAGGACTGATCGGTCATGTTAAGACGCAAGAACCACATATACACTCTCCTTTTTGTTAGGTTGAACAATAAACAGTGCGATTAGGGTGAATAGATGTGAGCCAGGGCCGCAGCCCCGTTGCATAAGTCATCCTAACGTGGAACCTACTCTCTCCACAGAAGAGCCTTCGTCGCCAATTTTTTCGCGCATTGCGAGAGAATCGACGGGTTAGGCCCTAACGTGGGT
>JBKHCQ010000421.1:0-3187 GCA_046541755.1 Anaerolineales bacterium
GTGAGGACGTTCACGACGTCCAATTTCTCCACGGGGAGGATGCAGCTCTTGACCGCGCGCCCATCCACGACGACGACGCACGCGCCGCACGTGCCGTTATCGCAGCCGCGCTTCGCGCCGGTGAGGCCCAACTCATCCCGCAAAATATCCAAGAGATACCGCGCCGGTTCCGCCGCGACCGTCCGCTCCTCGCCGTTGACGGTAAACGTGATCTGCTCTGTCATAATGTCCCCTCCTCTGTCGTATCTGCTCCATCTGCTGATTCTGCTTTATCCGCTAAATCTGCTGATTCTGATAGCTTCTCTTCAATGTCCCGCTTCAAACGCTTGGGCGGAATGGGAATGTCGTAATAGTCGATGCCCACCGCGTCGTAGATCGCGTTGAGGATGGCGGGCGCCACGCCGATGACGGGATGCTCGCCCAAACCGCGCGCGCCGAACGGCCCGATGGCGCTGGGCGTCTCCACGAACTCGACCGTCTGCCGGGCCGGTATCTCCGCGAGCGTGGGGATGTGGTATTGGAAGTAGTGCGGGTTCTTGATCTGGCCCTCGGCGTCGATGTCCAACTTCTCGTAGAGCGTCGCGCCGATGGCCATCAACACGCCGCCCAGCACCTGCCCCCGAATCTGCCGCGGATTGATGACCTGCCCCACGTCGAAGGACGAGGCGAAGTGATCGATGATGATCTTGCCCGTCGCCTTCTCGATGCGCACTTCGCATGCCTGCGCGCCGAAGGTATAGGACACGCCCATATTGCCCTGGCCCGTCTCTGGATCGGGGCCGGAGTAGCGCGGGAGCCGCGCGTCGGAGACGCTCTGCGCCAGCTCGCCGATGGTCATCCCGTTTTCGTACATATAGCCGCGCGCCAACTGGGTGACGGGCACACGCACGTCGGGATCGGAGCGGAGGTAGACGTGTTCGCCGTCGTAGTCGAGCATATCGATATCGCAGCGCAGGACCTGGGCCGCCGTCTCCTTGAGCGTCTGGATGACCTTGTTCGCCGCGCGGATGATGGCCCGCCCGCCCTGTGTGGTGAACATCGAGCCGATGGTCTGCCACTCGTAGGGCGAAAATTGCGTGTCGATCTCCGCGTAGACGCGGATCTTCTCCGGCGGGATCTGCAACGCTTCCGCCGTGATCTGCTTGACGACGGTGCGCAACCCCTGGCCGACCTCGGCGCCGCCCATATTGACCGAGACGCTGCCATCGATGTTCATCTTGATGTAGCAGCCCTTAGTGGAAAAGGGCGCGCCCTTCGGCGACTTCATCAGCGCCGCGAAGCCGCGACCATAATAATATTCGTCGTCCTCCTCCGGCTTCTCGTGGCCGAAGACCGCTTGCTGGATTTTATCCGCGCACTGCACCACATCGCCGTTGGTCGGCCACATCCGCTCGCCCAGGGCGTTGACCTTGCCCGGCGTGAGGTAGTTCTTCCGCCGCAGTTCAAAGGGCGCGAGATCTAGCTTGCGGGCCAGTTGATCGATCAGGCGCTCGATGGCGAACTGGGATTCCTGATGGCCGTAGCCGCGAAAGGCGCCGACGGCGGGCGTGTTGGTGTAGACGCAATAGCCCTCCAGATCGCAGTGGGGGAATTCGTAGGGGCCGGTGGCGTTGTGCGTGGCGCCGATGGTGATGTTGACGCCGGTATCGGCATAGGCGCCGGTGCTGTGGTAGATCCGCACCTGGAGCGCGACAAACGTACCATCACGCTTGGCGCCCAGCTTCATCCGGGTGCGGATGCCGTGACCGATCAGCGTGCTGGTGAAATCCTCCTGGCGCGTCGCCACCCACTTGACGGGATGGCCCGGCACGAAGCTGGCGATGTAGGCCACGGTCTGCTCCACGGTGATATCGGATTTGTAGCCGAAGCAGCCGCCCAGCTCCGGGATGTGGACGCGCACGTCGGCCGCGGGGATGCCGTAGGCGTGCGCCAGATCCTCGCGGATGATGAAGGGGCAGATGGAGGACGACCACGCCTCGATGGTGTTGTCTTCCTTGAACCAGACGATGGATCCGTGGGGTTCGAGCGCGGCGCAGGAGCCGAAGGGGTAGTCGAACTCGCCTTCGATCACGACCTCCGCGTCCTCGAAGCCGTCCGCGGCGCGGCCTTTAGTAAGGTGATAGTAATTGGCGATGTTCGTCCCCGGCACGGGATTGAGCGTGGGGAGCGTCCAGTAGCCGCCGTTCTCCTCGTGGATCAGCGCGGCGTCCTCGGCCATCGCGTCGCGCGCGTCGGTGTAGACGGGAAGCGGCTCGTAGGTCGCCTCGATCTTTTCCATCGCGGCGACGGCGTGCTGGGGCGTGTCGGCGATCACGGCGGCGACCGGCTCTCCGATGTACCGCACCTTATCGCGGGCCATCGGCGTGAGGTCTTTGATGTTGTCGCCGTAGCGAATATCGCACGTCGCGCCGGTGACGACTTTCACGACGCCGGGACTCGCCACGGCGGCGCGGGTATCGATCTCGATGATCTTGGCGTGGGCGCAGGGCGGCCGGAGGATGCTCGCGTAGAGCATGCCCGGCAGGTGGATGTCATCGAGAAAGACCGCTTTGCCCGTCGCCTTGCGCACAGCATCCGGGCGCGGCACATTCTTTCCTAGGTATTTGAATGCCATTGAACTGCCTCCTTGGGGTGACTCGTATTTCGTAATGATTCTGGTTTTGATGGGGGGATGTTGCCGCCCAAAAAGCTCAAAGGGGATTGCCAAATTCCCGTTCTCCCAAACTGACCTGCTGACGTTGACGCAACAATCTCTCCCGGATCTCATCTCTGACGACCAAGCCTTCATCTGGATCACCCAACATCTCGATCAACTTCTGCTCAACGGTGGCTTCCACCACATCCTCCAGCATCCGCTTGAACTCTGCTTGGGTCATTTGCGCTACAGTATCCACGGTCATCATCGAACCTCCAAATTGACTATCGCTATCTGCCTTCTATTGTACCCCACAGCGGGGGAGGATCAAAAGCGGGCTTCGGGCCGACTGCGAGCCAACCCTGTAAGCCAACGCGACCCAATTGCACACACCTCCGCCGCGCCACCGCGCCGGGCAGTAAACTACCCGTCTCAAAGCAGAAGTCGGCTGAAAGCCGACTCAAGGCCGAGAACCATCCTCTACCTCAGTCGGCTTGAGCCGACTTGAGCTCCTAGCCCGCGATTTATCTGGGCCGACTGCGGGCCAACTGC
>JBKHCQ010000422.1:0-3184 GCA_046541755.1 Anaerolineales bacterium
AGTCGGCTTCCAGCCGACTTGCGCTTTTAGCCCGCAATTTATTCGCGGGCTTGCTTGCGAAGGTTATGATGTGACATTGATAACAGTATGATTTTCGGTAGGAATGATAGATCCTGAGCACGAGTGTTGCTGCGCGACCTTCGCAAGGGTGAATTTGACGCGCTGAGGGCATTGGAAATACCCGTCTGAAAGCTGAAGTCGGCTTCCAGCCGACTTGCGCTTTTAGCCCGCAATTTATTCGCGGGCTTGCTAACTTGCTAACATTGTACCCAGATCGAGAGGAGAATCAATTTTCCGACGTCCCATCTCCATTCGATTTCCGCCTGTGGCTCGGCGGGGACGCCGGGCGCCATCACCAGGAGGTTGATTTCGGCCTGATGCGCGCTGCACAGATCCTTCAGCAGCGCGCGGGTGCGTCGCACATCGCGCGGAATGTCCGGGCCGTAGGTCGCGACGATCTGGCGGAACGTGTGGCGGGGATGATCGTGCATCGTCGGCCCGTGGGGAGTCATCTTCGCATCGGCCCAAGTGGCTTAAGTGGTTCAGTGAAAGACATGTAGCTGCCCTCGGCGCTGGAGCCGGGAGATCGCGCGCCGGCTGACGCGCCGGCAGCCTTTGAGGTTGAGGTAGGCTAACTTTTCCATTCGATTCAGGACGGAAAGCCCGCGATCCGTGAGGTTCTCGCACCACGAGAGATCCAAGTAGATCAGATCGGTGAGATCGCGCAGATAACCCAAGCCCCGATTGGTGATCGGCAGGTGAGCTAAGTGCAGGCTGGAAAGCTGCGTCAGCCCGGCGATGTGGCGCAGGCCGTCGTCATCGATGTTGGTATCCCACGAGAGATCCAAGTAGGTTAGGCGCCGGAACGTCTGCGCCTGGCGCAGCGCGCGATTGGTGAGCTGCTGGCAGCGGGAGAGATCGAGCAGGGTGAGGCGCGGCTGATCGGTGAGGTAGCCGAGGCCCGCGTCGGTGAGCGCGGCGACGCCGGAGAGGTTGAGCTTGCGCAGATGCGCCATCGTCGCCAGGTAGGAGATCCCGGCGTCGGAGAGCTGCTTGCACTCCCGCAGCGTGAGGTTGGAGAGACGTGGCAGCGCCGTGACGTGGGCCAGCCCGGCATCGGTGAGGCTGAGCCACGCCAAGTTGAGATCGGTGAGCGCGCGGAGCGTGGTGAGATGCGCGATGCCCGCGTCGGTGAGGCGCGTGCACCACGCCAGATTGAGGCTCTGCAGATCGGGCAATGTCGCTAGATGGCGCGGCCCGGCGTCGGTGAGCGCGGGGCTGTTATCGAGTTCCAACGTCCGCAGCCGCGAGAGGCGCGAGAGCGCGGCCAGCGCGGCATCGGTGGCGCACTTGTTCAAATCTAACCAGCGGATGCGTTGGGGCATCGGCAGCGCGTGCAGCCAGCCGGGCAACGCCTCCGGCTCAATATCCAGGGGATGGAGACCGAGGGCGTGATCGGGCGGCACGGTGAGCGCGCCGGGGGTCTGTCCCAGCTTCTCCCAGCGCGCCTGCGGTTGATCCTGTGGCTGGATGAAGACCTCCACGGCGTGGGGCGCGTCGAAGGTGTTGGAGGGCGGCTTCGGCTCCGGCTTGGATTTGGGCTTGGCGGGCGGAGCGACCGGGCGTGGTATCTCCTTCTCCACCTGCTTCACCCGCTGCTTCAGCCCCGTGATGTCGTAGCCGAGGGCGTAGGCCCACGAGAGCACGGCCCAGCGGGCGGCGCTCTCATCCAATGCGCGATTGTGGATCAGGCGCTGGGTGAGCTGGGCCACCAAGACGGCTAGCGGGACGCTGCGCGAGATCTCTTGCAGGTCGTTGGCGACGCGCTCCTCCTGCGCCGTGACCAACACGAAGACCTCGCGCCGGTGCGCGCCGCAGTAATCCAACAGGAACGCGCGGCAGCGGCGGGGATCGTCCACCACCTCTTGCCCATAGCGGGCGACGATCTCGCGGAGTTTTTGTCGGGGTAAATCGTTCACGGTATCAGAGGGCCTTCAGAGGGACGGCACTTCATTTCATTTCATTCGCATTTCATCGCGTAGCGGATGCCTGACTACGAACGGGCATCCGAAAGTAACTCATCTAAGGATTTGCACGGCTCGCGTGGGCCGGTGGCTTTCTCCTTTGGGTTGATTTTGGGGCGGCGTGGGGCCGGGGATTGAGAGGACGGCGGGGGCGCTTCTGGCGTTGCTGGTTCAGGTTCGGCGGGTGGAGGTGTCGTGGATGTGGCGATCGTTGCTTCGATCTCCGTTTCCGGCGGTGCCGCGCTAGTCGTTTCGTCCTCATCAGCAGCTTCATCGACGTCGGACGGGGGCGGGGGCGGCGGGGGCGCGCGGTAGAGCAGGCCCACTGTGATGTCGTCGCCGCTGCCCGCTTCCGATGCCTCGCTGAGCCACGTCGGCAGATTGGCCTCGATGGCCTGCGCGCCGTCCTCGCGCAAAATCGCCAGCAGATCGCTGCCCACTTTGAAGAAGGCCGTGTCGTTGACGAAGGAGTTGGCGTAGCCGTCGGTGGCGAGCATGATGAGCGCCGGCGGCGCGTTGAAGAGCGCCTCGAAGCGGAAGCGCACATCGCGCCACGCATCCTCCGTGCAGAGCGAGGTCGTCTCGTTGGCGAAGAGGCGCGCATCCCTGGGCAGCGGTCGCTGCACCTCGCCCGCCGCGCTCACCGTGAGGATGTCCCCATCGCCAAGCTGGAGGTAGAGGATGAAATCGGCGGTCACCAGGACGCAGAGAATGGTCGCGCCATACGCCAGGCGCGGCGTCGCTTCGATTTGACGCCGCGCCTCCACGCCCTTCTTCTCTTCCAAGGCGCGCAGCTCGGCGGGCGTGAACGGGTTCTTGCGATGATGGCCGGCGACAGCCTCCTGCCATTGCCGCGCGATCTCCTGCGGCAGACGCTCCTCGGCGGTGCGCTTGATCGCGGAGAGGTTAGCGGGGTCGGGTTGCCCATCCACCAGATCCTGGATCAGCCAGGCCGTCTGCCGGACCGCCAGGTCCGATCCCACATCGCTGCGGAAGTTCTTGGCGCTGCCATGCCCATCGGAAATAGCGAGGATCAGGGGCGGGCCGACGCGCGTGGCCGGCAGCCAGTGGATCGCGTCCTGATTAGGCAGCCCGGATCGATGATGGGCCGCGCCCCGCACCGAGTGGCCTAACACGCGCCATTCTGGTGCTGTCTGCAT
>JBKHCQ010000423.1:0-3182 GCA_046541755.1 Anaerolineales bacterium
CACCCCTACCTCACTATGCTTACCTGCTGACTCGCTTATCCGCTTACTCGCAGATTCGCTTACTCGCTTACTCGCAGATTCGCTTACCCGCTTACCCGCTTACTCGCTTCAGATACACAGGATAACGTCGTCGCTGCGCCCTTCTCTTCCGATTTGGAGACGAGTTTCCGCGAGTTTTTAGGTTTCGTCGCGGATCGCATCACCTCCCGATAGCCAAGGAAGTCCTCTACTGGCCCCATTGACTCCCGCTCGATCCCCTCACGAGCCTCCGCTTCCCACGCTGCATAACACGAACACGTCATCCGATCCCTCATAAACACCCCTCCTCGCTGCACTGATTCACAGATTCGCACATTCGCTTAATCGCTCACTCGTTCAATCGCTCAATCGTCTCTTGGCGCGATCGCATCCACCGGACAGACCTGCATGCAGACGGTGCAGCCCGTACACAGCAGTGGATCGATCCGCGCTTTGTGCTTCTTGTTCTTGGGATTGATCTCCTCGCTCTTGAGGATGGCGGGGCAGCCCACGCGGAAGCACGCGCCGCAGGCGACGCACGCCTCGGTATCGACGCGCATCCGAGGCTGGAGATGAAAGTGCGGCGTGAAGACACACGCGCCGCGCACGATAATCACCGCCGGCCCATCCTCATAGGCCATCGCGGCCTTGAGCGCCTCGTTGACGCCGTCCACGTCCCAGGCATCGACCTCCTCGATGAACGCGACCCCCAGCGCCTCGACCACCGGCGCGATGTCGATCTCCTGACCCTCCGCGCCCTGGAGCGTGACGCCCGTGCCGGGATGATCCTGCTGGCCCGTCATCGCGGTGATGCGATTGTCAAGGACCGCCACGGTGATGTTGGCCTGATTGTAGACCGCGGCAGCCAGCGGCGCCAGGCCCGAATGGAAGAAGGTGCTATCGCCAATCGTCGCCACGGCCGCCTCTTGCCCGCCCGCCTGCTTGAAGCCGTGCGCCATCCCCACGCTCGCGCCCATCGAGATGAGCATATCCATCGCGCGGAACGGCGCCAGCACGCCCATCGAGTAGCATCCGATGTCGCCCGCGATCATGGCCTTGCGCTTGTTGCGCGCCATATCATAGAAGAAGGCGCGATGCGGGCAGCCGGGACAGAGCGCCGGGGGCCGCGCGGGCACATCCAGTCGGATCGGCTCCGGCGCTTCTTCTGGCGGCAGTTCGTCTAACAGGCCGGCCTGGAGCGCGCCCTGGCGCACCTTCGCCAGCGTCAGTTCGCCGCAGATGGGGAAGATGTCCTTGCCGTGCGCGACCTCGATCCCCGCCGCCTTGAGCTGCTCTTCGATAAAGGGGTCAAGCTCCTCCAGGACGACAAGCGTCTCGACCTGTTCCGCGAAGGCGCGGAGCTTGTCCAGCGGCAGCGGATAGCTCATCCCCAGCTTGAGGATGCTGGCGCCGGCGAAGATCTCGCGCGCGTACTGGTACGCGATCCCGTTGGTGATGATGCCCAGGCCCTTGTCGCCCCACTCGATGCGGTTGAGGCCCAGCTCGAAGCCCTCGTTGGCCGACCAGGTCGCGACATCTACGAGACGCTGCTCGATCTCCGGGTGGCGGCGGCGCGCGATGGCCGGGATGATCACGCGCGTGACCTCCTCCTCGCGCTCGAAGGGCGGCAGCGGCTCGAACACGCGCTCTTCGGGCACACGGGGCGTGACCGCCGATTTGGAATGCGAGAGCCGCGTGGTCGTGCGCAGGATGACGGGCGTGCGGAAGCGCTCGCTCACCTCCAGCGCGATGCCCACAAAGCGCCGCGCCTCCTCGCTGTCGGCGGGTTCGATGGCGGGGAACTTGCCGAAGCGCGCGTAGTGCCGATTATCCTGCTCGTTCTGCGAGGAGAACGCGCCCGCGTCGTCGGCGCTGACCAACACCAGTCCCCCGTGCGTGCCCGTGTACGAGAGCGACATCAAACTGTCGGCGGCGACGTTGACGCCCACGTGCTTCATCACCGCCATCGTGCGCGCGCCGCCGAACGACGCGCCGATGGCGTTATCCAGGGCCACCTTCTCATTGCTGGCCCACTCCGCCCGAATGCCCGCGTAGCGCGCAAAATTCTCCAACACCTCCGTGGAGGGCGTGCCCGGATAGGCCGAGGCATATTGAATCCCTGCCTCCCACGCGCCCAGGGCGATGGCCTCATTGCCGGAAAGCAAAAGTTTCTTCATCAAAAGACCTCCTATAAATCAGCGAATAGACAAAGCAACAAATGGCAAATCAACAAATGGCAAATTATGAATTAAGAATTGAGAATTTTGAATCTTTACCTAGCGGCGTTATCCGCAATTCGCAATTCTAAGTTCTTAATTACGAAACCGACAACCGGAAAGATTTCCTAAATGCAAAACATCCAAACCAGACGCTTTTTCCTCGGAAAATCGCTTGTATTTGGGATGTTTATTTTCTTGGAACAGCCTAATCCCCCACGTCATAGAACCCGGCCATTTGCAAAACCCGGTCGGATTGATGACGAGCGTGGAGCGCCAAAAGGTCACGCGCCGATTCAACCGGCCAGCTTCGTTGCCAGGACAAAAGCTCGCGCTGCATTGCGGCCAATTCTAACAGATATTCATCGGGAACCTGGGGTGCACTCCATTCGATGAAACAGGCCGCTTCTCGCAGACACATCTTCACCGTTTCGTTGTGCTCTGGGATCTCAACATTGTTCGCGATGCGGGCCAGGGTCGACGCCATATTGCCCAGTTGTTGTTGCCAATTCATTTTCAGATAGCGGTCTCTCAAGGATTGTTCCATGCTTAATCTACCTCCAATAATCTACGAACGATCTCTTCGATACGTTCCCGTAAAGCCGGAGCTTGGACTTCCATACTGAAATTCTGCTGCCGGGGACGGAGGTTGATGATGGACTCATAGGTGACGGTTCGGGTCTCTGCGTGCCAATCTGCGCCCCAGATGTCTTCTTGTTGGCTACCATCCTCCAGCAAAGCCTGCTCACAATCGGCGTGCAGTTCTCCGCCTCCAGCCAGAATTTCACGGCGGACATCCACGGCCAGCTTGATGAAATTGCTCCCAAACACTTCAGCCATTTGCACAATCTGCTCTGGCGTCGCAGGTTCACGAATAATTAACAGCATAAACAACCTCCTTAGCCTTACCGATCCAAAATTCTAATCCACCGTCAACGTTTTGCTCAA
>JBKHCQ010000424.1:0-3166 GCA_046541755.1 Anaerolineales bacterium
AGATCTAAAAAATCTGTGCGATCCGTGAAAATCCGTGAGCTGTTTTCTAAAAAGGTAACATTAGGGCGACAGGAATGGACACAGATCCGTCGTGTTATAGGCGGGATTGGCGTAGCCAAAATTGTTGAAAAACTGCAACACGGTCTGAGCTTCCGGGGCGTTGGTCACGTCCAAGCAGCCGTAGGCGACGTTGCCGGTCTCCAAGAACGCATCCCAAAACATCTGCGCCAGCGCCGCAAACTCGTGGCCGGGCGTGCCGGCGGGGTAAGTTTCTTGCAGATGATCCAGGCGCGCTTCCGCCGCCGCGTAGTCCTCATCCAACGTCTCGATCAGCAGCAGCCGCCAGTGGGCCGCCGCCGTGAGCCAGTGCCGCTCCTCCTGCTCGCCGTAGAAGCCGCCCCACGTTTGCAACGTCTCGTCTTCGATCACGCGCCGATAGGCCAGCGCGGCGTGATCGTAGCGCTCCGCGAAGAAATCCTCGTCGCCCTCGATGTAGACGTGGTAGCGATAGCGCGCCGCGCCCAACACGCGCCCCGTCACAGTGATGACCTGGCCGTTCCACGCCAGCGTCTCCGTCATCGGGCGCTGTGGGCCGGCCCCCACCGATCCGATGCCCTCGCTGCGGGCCAGAAGCTGGCCCTCGGCCAGCGAGAAGGTCGGGGCGGGATAGGCCAGATCGCCCGCGACGCGCTCCTGAAAATCCTGACCGCCCCACGACCAGATGTGGGGAATGTGCCAGCAGGTGTGCGCGCCGCAGGAAACTTCTGCAAAAACCACGTCGGCAATGCCGTCCTCCGTCAAATCGTCCGCACCGATGAGACTCAGGCCGTAGTTCGGGCCGGGATGGTAGGTGTAGAGCATCCGCGCCTCGCCCGCGCGACAGGTGTAGATGGCCAGCACGCCTGACGGCGGGATGACCTCCGCCTGCGGATCGACCATCGCGACGATGATCTCCGCGCTCTGGTCGCCGGTGAGATCGGCCTGGACGAGCGCTGGCTCCGATTCCGGCGGACGCGCGCCCCACTCGGCCAAAATGCCGGGGATCGCGGTGGGATCGCCGCCGGCCGCGAGGTAGTCACGCAGCGTCGCGGGGAAGGCGTCGAAGTCGGATGGGGGCGTGGGCCGCGCGACGACCTGTCGCGCCGGGCAGGGATCGAGCGTGGACGGGGGAGACGTGGCGGTTGCAGTAGGCGCGGAGGTCGACGTCGCGGTCCGGCGAGCATCGGAAGTCAACATCGGCGCGGGCGTCGGCGACCGGCCACATCCCAACAGCAGCGCCATTAAGCTTGCGGCTAACAACAAGGCAAGCCCTCTATGCCTACAGACTTTCACTAGTCGATTCGATTTGGATTTCGATTTCAAGATCGCCTTGACCTCCCGGAAGCTCCTAGCCCATTAGAAACACACGCTTCGACTATAAGGGCAATTGGCTAAAATGCAAACCCCATCGGTAGAGACGCAAGATCTTGCGTCTCTACTCCTCTGGTATCCATCTTGCGCTTCTTTTTCTTTCAAGTATACTTTTCTTAATTATCTACCTCAAACTCAGACCATTATCATCGAAGAAGGGAGAGTACATCCATGTGGTTTTCACGCGCTGCTGGCGTTCTGTTGCATCCGACCTCCTTACCGGGCGGATATGGCATTGGCGATTTAGGCGATGCCGCCTATCGCTTTGTGGATTTTTTGGTGAAGAGCGGGCAATCCCACTGGCAGGTGTTGCCGCTCGGCCCCACCGGCTACGGCGATTCCCCCTACGCGTGCTTCTCCGCCTTAGCGGGCAATCCCCTGCTGATCGATCTGGACGATTTAGCCGCCGCCGGGGACATCGAGGGGAGCGAACTGCGCCAAGCGCCCGATTTCCCCACCGACCAGGTCGATTTCGGCGCGGTGATCTCGTTCAAGATGGCGATGTTGAATCGCGCCGCGCGGCGCTTTCGGGCGCACGCCTCCGCCGACCGGCGCGACGCCTTCGAGCACTTCTGCACGGAGAACGCTTACTGGCTGAACGATTACGTCCTCTTTATGGCGCTCAAGGACGCGCACAGCGGCGCGGTGTGGAACACGTGGGAGTGGCCGCTCGCTTCGCGGGAGCCGGAAGCGCTGGAGGACGCGCGCGAGCGCTTGGATGAGACCATCTTCGCGCGGAAGTACTTCCAATTCCAGTTCTTCCGCCAATGGGAGACGCTAAAGGGCTACGCCAACGACCAGGGGCTGTCGATCATCGGGGATATCCCCATCTTCGTCGCCTACGATAGCGTCGATGTCTGGGCCAACCCAGAGATGTATTTCTTGGATGAGAACCGGCTGCCGACCGTCGTTGCGGGCGTCCCGCCGGATTACTTCAGTCCCACGGGCCAGTTGTGGGGCAATCCGCTCTATCGCTGGGAAAAGATGGCCAAGAATGGGTATGAGTGGTGGATCTCGCGGGTGCGACAGACGCTCCGCATGGTCGATATCATCCGCTTAGATCACTTCCGGGGCTTCGCCGCCTACTGGGAGGTGCCGGCGGGCGAGCCGAACGCCATCAATGGCCATTGGGCCGAGGGGCCGGGCGCGGATTTCTTCCACAAGCTCAAGAGCGCGCTGGGCGACACATTGCCCCTGATCGCCGAGGATTTGGGGCACATCACGGAGGATGTGGATGAGTTGCGGGAGCAATTTAATCTACCGGGGATGAAGGTGTTGCAATTTGCCTTCACCTCCGGGCCGGATAACCCCTATCTGCCCCACAACCTCACACGGGATGCGGTCATCTACACCGGCACGCACGATAACGACACCACGATGGGCTGGTACGAGAGCCGCGAGGATGAGGAGTTGCAAGCGATGTGGCGCTATATCGGCCCGACGGACGAGCCGGTCAACTGGGCGCTGATGCGGACGATCTATCGCTCCGTGGCGAACTTGGCCGTCGTGCCGCTCCAAGACATCCTAAGCCTGGGCAGCGAGGCGCGGATGAACTCGCCGGGCAAGTTCGGCGGCAACTGGACGTGGCGCTTCCGCGCGCGCGATCTGACCGAACGTCATTGGCAACGCCTGTTGGAGATGGCGCTGACGTATGGCCGCAAGGAGCCGGAGGTCCAACAAGGTCGCCCCGATTGGATGTAAATCAACCCTTGCGAAGGTTGGGGAACGTTCTACCAGCCACGACGCTCTTGATCCA
>JBKHCQ010000425.1:0-3164 GCA_046541755.1 Anaerolineales bacterium
AGGCCGATCTCCGGGGATATAGTCTCCTCACACTCAAGCCCACGATTATCCTGCTGAACCTCGGAGATGAGGCGGCGACGCCGGAGGAACTGATTACCTACGATCATCAGGAGACGACGATCATCGCTATTCACGGTCAATTGGAGATGGAACTCAGCCAACTCGAGCCGGATGAGGCCGAGATCTTTATGGAGGAGTTCGGGATCGAGACGTTGGCGCGTGAGCGCGTGCTCCAAGCCTCCGCCAGCCTGGTGGGGCGGATCACGTTCTTCACAGGGGGGGAGCCGGAAGTACGCGCGTGGCTGCTGCCCACCGGCGCGACGGCGGTGGACGCCGCTTACACCATCCACACCGATCTGGGACGCGGCTTTATCCGGGCGGAGGTCGTCGCCTACGATAAGCTGATCCAAGCCGGCGGTATGACCGCCGCGCGTCACGCCGGCGAAACCCACATCGAGGGCAAAGATTACGTTGTCCAAGAGGGTGATGTCTTGCGAATTCGCTTTTCCGTTTAAAATTGCGATAACCTGTGAGTGAAATCTAATGCACGAATCTAAATTACAGATTGAATGGCTATTCATCAATCTCCGGTGGTTTTTCCTCACGGCGGTGATGGCCGTCATCGGCATCAACGCGGTGATAAACGATGTGCCCTTTCCCCGGACTGTGATTGTCCTCCTCATCGCGGGCGCGGCGGCCAACACGCTGGCGCTCATCTCCTTGTTGCAGCACGGGGGCAACTCCGCCGTCCAGAATCTGATGCTTTTCTTAGATATTGGTCTGACCTTGGGCTTTGTCGCCAGCTCTGGCGGCACCCAAAGCCCCTTATTATTCGTCTCGCTGATTCCCATCATCACCGCTGCTGTGCGACTTTCATGGCCGCTGAGCGCAGTCCTCACCGTGGTCGTCGTGCTCGCCTACTGGGGCATCACGTGGTGGCACGAGGGATTCTCGCCCACTATGCCCATCGCCGATTTGATGACCCAATCTATGCCCTACCTCACCAATGGGATCGTTTTGATGGTCGCCGGTTTAGCCGTCAGTCAAATTGGCTCCCGGATCAAAGAGACGTTGCTCAAAGAGCAGGAGAAGCAGGAGCAAAACGCCCGCGCAGCGCTGGAGTCCGCTCATCACCGGGTGCAGCTCATTTTTGAACTGGCCAGTACGCTTAGCGCCACGCTCAATTATGAGCGTGTGCTGGATTCCGCGCTCGATGTGAGTAACGCTGGCCTGCAACGCTTCTTTATCCAGGAGGAGGAAGTCACCCAAATCGGATTGATCTTGCTTTTTGATATTGACCAATCGCTCTACATCGCCAAAGCGCGTGGAATTCCCCTCCAGGATGAGAACGAGCGCTTCCCGGGTGAAGAAGGCGTGCTCCATCGCGCCATCGAAGACGCCGAGCCGTGCCGCACCGACGATCCCGGCAACGACCCAGAGCTAAGTCGCCTGCTGGCAATGCAGAATTGCCAAGAGGCCTTAGCGGTGCCGCTGCGAGCGGGGTTCGAAAGCTACGGCCTGCTTGTCCTGGCCAGTCCAGAGCCGGATCTCTATACCCCGGACTATCAAGAACTTCTGATCGCCATCTGTAACCAGGCGGTGATGGCGTTGCAAAACGCGACGCTCTACCAGAATTTGATGGAAGAGAAGGAAAAATTGGTTGCGGTGGAGGAGGATGCGCGCAAGAGATTGGCGCGTAACCTCCACGATGGCCCCACGCAGACCATCGCGGCCATCGCGATGCGGCTCAATTACACGCGAATGTTGATCAACAAGCAAAATTCAGAGGAAGCGCTGAAAGAATTGCAGCAGTTGGAGGATCTTGCCCGCTACACGACCAAAGAAATCCGCCAAATGCTCTTTATCCTCCGCCCTCTAATTTTGGAAACGCAGGGGCTGGTTCCCGCCTTGCGGCAGCTCCAGAAGAAGATTCAGGAGACCAACCCGGAGACGAAGATTCATCTGGAGGCCGAAGAGGACGCCGCGCGTTTGTTGAACAAGGAAGCGCAGGGGGCGATCTTCTACATCACCGAGGAGGCGCTGAATAACGCGCGCAAACACGCCAAAGCGGATAACCTGTGGATTCGAATCTTCAAGCGGGGGATGAATCTCATCACCGAGATCGAGGATGACGGCAAGGGATTCGACGTCGCGGCGGTGAAATCGAACTACGCGGAACGCAGCAGCTTGGGGATGCTGAACCTTCAGGAGCGCGCGAAGCTCGTCAAGGGCAAAACGGTGATCCGCTCGACGCCGGGCCAAGGCACCACGATCACGGTCACCATCCCGCTGGATACGGACGAAGAGACTCCTTTAGCTCCGTGACCCCCGACCTGGCCCTGCTGGAGCGTTGGTTTTGGATAGCGATATCGCTGACGTTGGCGATTTTCGCTATCTTGTTGCGGTGGATTTTAGCGCGGCCCGGTAGCCGCTACGCCGCCGATTTTCACACGTGGCTGCAACGTCCCGGCGCCATCTGGACCATCCAAACCGCCCGGCTGCTCTACGCGCTGGGGATCCCCACGTTAGCCTTGCTCTGGCGCGGCGCGCTGACGGCGCGCGGCCTGGGGCTACAAGCTGCCCCCTGGAGCGGCGGTCTCGTCAATTGGGAAGATTGGATGAGCGACCTCGGCTGGGGCGTATTCCTAGGCGCCGGCCTCTGGCTCCTCGTCCGCTTGAGCGATCGGATGGTTCAGCGCCAGATGGGCGCCCCCGTCCGCCGCGAACGACACGAGTGGAGCGTGGCGCTCCGCGAGGCCATTTACCATCAAGTACATTGGGCCTTCTATCGCGAGCCGTTTGCCCTTCTCTGGGGAGCGCCGCTGGGAACGTGGGTTGGGTTACTGCCCGTCGCCTTCGAGGCGGGGATCAATCCCGACCGCCGGGAAGATCTGCGTTCGCCGGCGCGCGGGCGCGATCTGCTGATCCGCGTGGGAATTGCCATCGTCAGCGCGCTGCTCTTCTTGAAGACGCAGAATCTCTGGCTGGCCATCATCGTCGATGCTGCTGTTGGCTGGCGACTCGGATATTGCTCTGATGACGTATCCGGAGCAACGCCCTGGATCGCGAAAGAATAAGGATGACTCTCCTGAAAGAAAAGGATAATCTCACGCCAAGCCGCCAAGTCGCCAAGATTTTTAAGGTTTGATTTAATTGCGTCTTGG
>JBKHCQ010000426.1:0-3145 GCA_046541755.1 Anaerolineales bacterium
TCAATGGAAAGGTCAATGGAAAGGAGGAGGGGTAATCTGTCTATGACAGATTAGGGAGGAGGTGAGGCTTTGTTACACCAACTTCCTCAACCTCCTCTTTTTTGGGTCTTGTGTGGGTTTTTGGCCCCACCATCGACTTAGGCCATATTGAGCTTCATTGGGGTCATCAGTCAAAATTCACCACCACCAGCAAATGTAGTGCGTTTTAACGCACTTTGGCTATCAGCCGATGGTTTCAACCATCGGCACGGCTCAAAACGGTTCCTCTGGCGCTATCTGCTGGCGCGATGTTTGACGGTTGCCTCTTCCACCGGCGAAAGCTCGCCTGGCGTGGGTGGGAAGCGGTCGCGGAAATCCTCGGCGCAGTTGTCGTGGTCGTAATAGGGCGGGTGACGCTCCAGCGATGAGCCGGACAGCTCGACGCCGGGGTGGGGCACCACGCCGGGATAGGCAGCATCCCCCCAGACGAGGACGTCCACCGGTGTATCGTCCGGCCCCAGCAACAGCACCTGATCCCCATCGTTGCGGAGACCCCACGTGGCCCATTCCTGGCCCCACGGCGCATAGCGGATCATATCGGTGACGCTGGTGGTGTTGTACATCTCGAAATCGGCCTCCGGTACGTCGGAGGCGTTCACGGCCACCACGACGACGCCTTCCGGCGGCAACGTCGCGCCGGGCGGGAAGCGGAACATCGCTTCGGCGCTGTCCGGCGTCTCGGCGTCGCCGATTTTGTATGGGTGCAGGTCGATGGTTTCCTGCGTAGGATTGTACAATTCGACCCACTCCTGCCCCACGTTCGAAGCGCCCGGCGTGTAGAAGACCTCGCTGATGACTAAGTAATCGACGGGCGGTTCAGGCGGGGGCGGCGGGGTGTAATGGCGCATCACCAGCGGGAGGTAAATCGGCCGCGCTTGTCCCCAATCGTACC
Organism: Anaerolineales bacterium; assembly: GCA_046541755.1. Lineage (GTDB taxonomy): Bacteria > Chloroflexota > Anaerolineae > B4-G1 > SLSP01 > JAAAOZ01. The sequence continues at coordinate 932 of JBKHCQ010000426.1, forward strand.
GGAACATCTGGCCGAGATAATCGTAGATTTCCTTGGATTGGATCTGAATTGCGACCTCGCGATTGACCTTGCTGGAGGTCTCGCTGCCGTTGATCGAGCCGAGATGGACGTATTGGCCCTTATCCTGCAAATCGACCAGCACCATCTTGATGTGAATGCCCTCGCCGGTGGCGTTGCCGGCCGCCGCCTTGAGGTCAAGACCCTCCTCGCGGGCGATGCGCTGGACGTGGCTGATGGTGCGGCGGCTTTCGATGGGCGCGTCCTCGGTGTAGGGCGCGAAGTTCTTCCCGTTGACCAAGATCCGCACCTCGGCGCCCCGGCGCGCCGCGTTGATGTAGGCCTCCATCCGCAAATTGGGGCTATCGCCCCACGTGGCGTATTCGTAGAGCTGCTCCACGTAGACCTTATCCCCGGCGCCCGCGCGGCCCACCAACCCCAGGAGCGCGTCGCTGTGGCGCAACGCCGCCTCCGGCGCGGTGACCAACTCGAATGGAAAGGTTCCGCGCACAACCAACGGCTGACTAAATCGGACCGTGTAAGTCATCGCGTCCGGTTGGGATAGATCGACCATCTCCGGCGTCGGCTCGCCGTATTTATCTAAGGCCGGGTTCCAGCGCACCAGATCGTTATGATGCGCGGGGTCTAAATCCAAGTCGAAGATCGTGCGCGCGCGCTCCACCACAGAAGGCGCGGTGGTCGCGATCACAGCGCCCCGCGAGCCGTAGGTGCCGTTGCTTTTGTCATCGCCGGGCAGCCCGCCCCAGGTGAAGTTCTGGGAGCTGACCACGGCCCAGGTATCGTCAACGATGATGAGCTTGGCGTGCAGATATTCATAGCGGTTGAAGATATCCTTGTCTGTCTCGTGGGCCATAAACCAGCACGCGCCGCCCGCCGCCTCGATCTGCTGGCAGGCGTAGAGTTCCGTGTGCCATTTGGTGTTGTTCCACCCGCCGACGATGCCGCCCTCCAGCAAGATCGTCACACTGACGCCGGCCTCTGCCTTTTGGACCAGCGCTTCGATCAGGCTGGGATGGCGCAGGGAATACATCTCGATGGCGATGCTCTCCTGCGCCCGCATCAGCGTCTCCGAGACGACCTCGAAGGCGTTGTCCGGCGCGATGCCCACGACAACTGTCGCTGTCTCGGTGGCTGTTAGCGGCCAGAAGAGGGGATCGAGGTCCCAACCGGGGTAGCGCACGCGCCGTCCGTGGGTGAAGTTCCCCGTGGTCTGGAGCCAATCGGCGGCGGTGTCGGTATCGGCCACGGGCAGCCCGGTCGCTTCATCGGGGATGCGGGCGAGGATTTGACCCTCCTCGCGGCCCACGCCATACGGCTCGACGCCCGGCCCCGTCCAGCCCGCGATGGGCGTTTTCCCCGCTTTATAGACCAGCGCGTCGATCACCTGCTCGTCCGCATCGCGCAGCAGCACCTCATCCCCGCTGCCATTCGTCAAGCCGGGACTCGTGAACCAGTCATCGTCTAGCGCGTAATCCGGCGGGAAGCCAAAGGCGGCGGTGAAGCCCGTGATCTCCTTGGCCAGCCAGACGCGCTGCTGGCGCTCAAGCGTCATCGTGGGGATCGGATGGCACTCGTAAGCATCGCTTTTGTCCCGGCACAGCTCCCAGCCGGCGAGCGTGGCCGGCGCTGTGCCGGCGTTGAGCAATTGGACGGCCTCGCCTCTTGGCTCTGGCGCGTAGCCGTCGTAGAGCACGCCGTTGATGAGCACCTGCGGCTCGCCGACCTGGGTCGTCCAGGCGTCTGCATCGTTGGCGGGGTGGGGATCATCGCTGGTTGTCGTCGCGGTGAGGTGATAGGTGAGCGGGCCGGCGGCCTCGGCGGAGATGTGGACGCTCACGGTGAGCGGAACCGTCGCGCCCGGCGCGAGATCGCCCACCTGCCAGATCAGCTTTCCGGGCGGGTGCATCAGGATCGTCCCGAAGTCGGGCGTGTGATCGACGACCATCGCCTCGGCGGGGTAGGTGTAGGTGAGCGCCACGTTATCGGCCTGTAGCTTGCCCACGTTGGCCACGGTGAGATCGTAGCGCTGGATGGAGTCGGCCGTCGCTGTGACGGGGCCGGTCAACTCGACGGCGACATCGGCAGCGATGGGGCGAACCGTCGTGGTGCAGCGCGCGGTGGCGTAGGGCGCGGGCGAAGGCGCGCGCGTCGTCGCCGTGATCCGATTGACGATCTCGCCGCCCGGCGCCGTGGGCG
>JBKHCQ010000427.1:0-3129 GCA_046541755.1 Anaerolineales bacterium
GTAGGCCTGGAGGCGGGCGGCGCGCAGATCGCGGCGATGGCCTACGAGCCACTTCGCGCCCTCGATGCCCATCTGCCACACATATTGCGCCATCAGCCAGAGACGCAAGATTTCCGCGAGCAGCGGGCCGTGATATTTGCGGGCGTAGCGCACTTTGCTCGATTGGAAGTAGATGTGGCGCGCGGGCACGACCTGCTCGCTGCTTTTGCCCTCGTGGTGGATGATCTTTGCCTCCGGCAGGTAGACGATCCGCCAGCCCGCGGCCTTGATCCGCCGGCACCAGTCTAATTCCTCGGAGTACATAAAGAAGCTCTCGTCCATGCCGCCGACTTCGGCCACGACCTCGCGGCGGGTCAGCATCGCCGCGCCCATGATCCAATCCACGTCCTGCGTCGCGTCGTCGGCGCGATCCTGCGCGTAGTACCGGCGCAGCAGGCGACGCGGCGCTAACGATTCTAACCAGGTGCTTTCTAAAAAGAGCACGGGCAGGGTGGGGAACCGCCGGCGCGAGGATTGCACGGCGCCGTCGGAATAGCGCAGTTGCGGCCCCACCATCCCGACGTCGGGGTGGGCGGCTAGGTAATCGACCATTCGTTGGATCGCGTCATCTACCACCTCCGTGTCAGGATTGAGGAGGAGGAGGTAGTCGCCCCGCGCGGCGGCGATCCCCTGATTGTTGCCGCCGGTGAAGCCGCGATTTTCGGCGTTGGCGATGACGCGCGCGGCGGGAAATTCCTCGCGCAGCATCGCCACGGCGCCGTCGCGCGAGGCGTTGTCCACGACGATGATCTCCGGCGTTGCGCGACTTTCCTTGTAGGCGTGGGGATAGGCGTGGGGATAGGCGTCATAAATGGAAGTGAGCGCTTGCCTCAACAGGGCGCGCACGTTCCAGCTCACGATGATGATCGACAAATCAGATTGCATCGGGGTGTCCTAGTACCTGCGCTGCACGGCGAAGTGGGCCAGCTCGTGCATCGCCTGCCGATGGGGGGAGGCGGGGTAGTCCTCAAGCAGGTGCTCGGCCTCCGCGATGTGCGCCTCGGCGCGGGCCATCGCCCAGTCGGCGGCGTCGGAGCGGCGGAGATCGTTCACCAGCGCACGGATCGTCGCCTCGTCGGCGGCGCGCGCCAGCACAGTCTCCACGCGGGGATCGTCGTGGGTCGCGAGGTAGCGCGTCACCGGCAGGGTGATCAATCCCTGGCGGAGATCGCTGCCCAGCGGCTTGCCCAACGTTGCTTCGTCGCCCATAAAATCCAATACATCGTCCGTGATCTGGAAGGCCTGCCCCAGGAGCGTGCCGAAACGATGAAGATTTTCCACTCGGCTCGCCGGGGCGTCGGCCAGCCGGGGGCCGATTTCCATTGCGAGCGCGAAGAGCGAAGCGGTCTTAGCGTACACGCGCCGATAGTACAGCGTCTCCGTGGGGATCGCGCCGCGCCCGGCGAACATCTGCTCCAGTTCGCCGCTGCAAATCACCCGCGCCGTCTCGGAGAAGCGCCGCATCAGGGAGAGGCGCCCGCCTCGCGAGGCCAACTCCGCCGCCCAGGCGAAGGCGATGTCGCCCGTCAAGACCACTGTCTCCGGCGACCAGTGCGCGTTCAGCGTCGCGACGCCCCGCCGGAGCTTCCCGTCATCCAGTAGATCGTCGTGGATTAACGTGGCGGTGTGGAGCATCTCCAGCGCGGCTGCCATGGGAAGCACCTGGGAGATCTCGGTCGCGCAGAGATGCGCGGAGAGCAGGCCCAGCGCCGGTCGCAGGCGCTTGCCGCGCCGCGCTATCAGCGCCCGCATCGCTGCCTGCACCGACTCCGGCAGCGTCACCAGCGGCTCGAGTAACAGGGATTCGACGGCGGCCAATTCATCTTTCAGTAATTGACGATATGAGAGGGCACTCGCGTCCATAGTCCAACCTTGTTTAGACCTTCCGGGAAGCTGCGAATAACTTGACATTGTAGGAGAACCGGCTTAAGTGGGCAATTTTAGCTCGAGAAAAACTGCTTATAGCTTCCCGGAAGGTAGAAGTCTGAGTAGTATGACGTGTAAAGCGTTCAAATATAACAAGGGCCATTATACCATAGTTGACGTCCGCGATTTTATAGCGGCAGATTTGGCAAATCAAAGAGCCGAATAGCGTTGGCCGTCGTTGCCTCGGCCACCGCGTCCGGTGTGATACCCCGCAGCGCGGCGACGCGCTCCGCGATGTGGGTCAGGTAGGCCGGTTCGTTGCGCTGCCCGCGATGGGGATGCGGCGTCAGATAGGGGCCGTCGGTCTCCAGCAGCAGCCGATCTAAGGGCGCCTCGCGAGCGATCGCGTGGATCTCCGTGGCGTTCTTGAAGGTGACGGGGCCATCCACGCCGATGTAGAAGCCCAGGTCGAGCGCCTGCGGCAGACGAGCTACCCCGCCGGCGTAGAAGTGCAACACGCCGGTATTCTGCGCGTCATCGGCGACCCAGGCGCGGAGGATGGCCAAGGTGTCGTCGTGCGCGTCGCGGTCGTGGACGATGACGGGCAGCCCCACGTCGGCGGCCAGCGCGAGTTGTGCCTCGAACTCCGCGCGCTGCTGATCCGGCGCGGCGCAGGGCCAGTCGCGCTCCTCGACCTGGGGCCAGTAGTAGTCCAGCCCGATCTCGCCGATGGCGACGACGCGCGGATGGCGGGCCAGCGCGCGCAACTCCTCCAACGCCTCGGCGGTCAGCTTCTCCGCGTCGGTGGGATGGACGCCCACGGCGGCGAAAAGCCGGCACGGCGCCTCGGCGTAGCGCTCCGCCAGGGCCGCCGCCGCCCGGCTCGACGTCAAATCGGTCCCCGGTGCCATCGCGGCTCGCACCTCGGCCTGGCCCGCGCGCGTCAACACCGCGTCCAAATCCGCCTCGTAGCGGGGATTGTAGAGGTGAACGTGGGTATCGATGAGCATAGATTCTCCTTGTGTGAAATTCTCTAAAAATGCAAGAGTAAGAACTAAGAATAAAGAATTAAGAATTAAGAATGATGAATTGTGAATCTTCCAAATCTGTTATATCTGCTTCATCTGCTTCATCTGCTTCATCTGCTGAGGGTTGCGTGACGGTTGGTATGACGATGTCCTAAACGTCCCTATTATATCCGGGTATGCGTTGGATGCGAAACCG
>JBKHCQ010000428.1:0-3121 GCA_046541755.1 Anaerolineales bacterium
ACTAATCGACCAATCGACTAAGACAAGGAAAAATGATTATGACATTGCCCGTGATTCGCATCGAAGATATTGCCGACTACGTTGACAAAGAGGTCGCCATCGAGGGCTGGGTCTACCATCGCACGCACAAGGGGAAGCTGGTCTTCCTGCTGATCCGCGATGGTTATGGCTTTGTGCAATGCGTCGCTTTTCAAGGCGATCTGCCGGATGACCTATTCGAAACCATCAGCCACATCCCGCAGGAATCCTCCGCGCGGGTGACCGGCAAAGTGCGCGCGGATGAGCGCGCGCCCGGCATCCCCGGCGCCTACGAGATCGGCGTGACCGGTTTTGAGGTGGTGCAGGCCGTCGAGGATGAGTACCCCATCGCGCTCAAAGAGCATGGCGTCGATTTTCTGCTCAATCATCGTCACCTGTGGATTCGGATGCCGAGCCAGTGGGCGATTTTGCGCATCCGCGCCAAGATCGTCAGCGCGGTTCGCGAGTGGTTGGATACGAACGGCTTCATCAATATGGATACGCCCATCCTCACGCCGGCGGCCTGCGAGGGCACGACGACGCTCTTCGGCACCGAGTACTTCGATGAGGGCGTGGCCTATCTGGCGCAGAGCGGGCAACTCTACAACGAGGCGAACATCTTCGCCTTCAAGCGTGTCTACTGCTTTGGCCCGACCTTCCGCGCCGAGAAGTCCAAGACCCGCCGCCACCTGACCGAGTTCTGGATGGTGGAGCCGGAGATGGCCTTCTGCGATATGGACGAGTTGATGGAGATCGAGGAGCAATTCATCTCCCACATCGTGCAGAGTGTGCTGGCCGATTGTCAGGCCGAATTGAAGGAGTTGGGGCGCGACACGTCGCAACTGAAGAAGATCCTCCCGCCCTTCCCGCGCATCTCCTACGACGAGGCACTGGAGCGGCTGGCCAAGATCCGCGCCGAGACCGACGATCCCGAACTGAAGGCGCAACTGGCCATCGAGTGGGGCGACGACTTCGGCTCCCCGCACGAGACCGAGCTGACCCAGCAATTCGATAAGCCCGTCTTCGTCTACGGCTATCCCACCGGCGCCAAGGCCTTCTATATGGAACCGTGGCCGGGCCGCCCGGAGGTCAGCAAGAGCGTCGATCTGCTCGCGCCGGAGGGCTACGGCGAGATCATCGGCGGCAGCGAGCGCATCTCCGACCCCGACCTGCTGCTGAAGCGCATCCGCGAGCACAACCTGCCGGCGGAGGCCTTCCAATGGTACATCGATCTGCGCACGTACGGGAGCGTGCCTCACAGCGGCTTCGGCCTGGGCATCGAGCGCACCGTCACGTGGATCTGTGGCATCGAGCACATCCGGGATACCATCGCCTTCCCCAGAATGATCAACCGCGTTTATCCCTAGCCATGCGTGTCGTTGGGCCTCGACATAAGATGTGAGGTGTGGTAGCGGGTTTTATTGCGCGGAACGTAAAATTGCGAATTGCGAATTTAGAATTTTGAATCTTTAGGCAATAACGTAAATATGCAGGAGCCTCCCCACTTTTACGCTCAAAGGTGTATTAAAAAGGGTGAGGTCAACCACTTTTTGGGCGACCACGGTTCCCTGTGGTGGTACCTATTCTCAATTCTAAATTCTAAATTCCCAATTATGCCCTACGCTTACCGCTTGATTTGTACCAGTTATATCTCTCCAGCCATTTAGGAGCCTCATGACCTCATCTGCCAGTACCAGTACAATAAAACAGAAATTAGAGCGGAAACTGCCCATCGCCCTGCTGATTCGAATCGGGATTGTGCTTATCTTCCTGATCGTCACGGGTGTGGCGGGCTGGGTGACCTTCACGCAGGTGCGGGAGCAAGTCGCCGGATCGCAGATCCTGCCCGATTTCACTATGAAGGCTAAAGAGGAAAGCCCCAACGTCAGCCGGGTGGAGGGCGAGACCTTGCCCGTCTGGACGGGCACCGACCGCGTCACGGTCTTGATCATGGGTGTGGATGAGCGCGCGCAGGAGGACGACTATTGGCGCACCGATACGATGATCCTCGGCACATTAGATCCGGTGACGATGAAGGCCGGCGTGCTCTCGATCCCGCGCGATCTCTGGGTGCCCATCCCCGGCTACACAGAAGGGCGCATCAATACCGCGCACGCCATCGGCGACGCCTACGATCATCCCGGCGGCGGGACGGCGTTGGCGGTCGAGACGGTCGAATATAATTTAGGCATCGAGATCGATTACTTCGTGCGGTTGAACTTCCAAGGTTTTGTGCGGCTGGTGGATGTGATTGGCGGCATCGAGATCGAGGTGCCGGAGACCATCGATGATCCCCAGTACCCCGATTACAACTATGGCTACGACCCGCTCTACATCGAGGCCGGAACGCACGATTTCGACGGGGAGATGGCGCTCAAATACGCGCGGACGCGCCACTCTACCGGCGGGGATTTCGACCGGGCGCGGCGGCAGCAGCAGGTGATCTTGGCGATCTTGGAGCGGATCACCGATCTCAATATGCTGCCGAAGCTGGCGCAGCGCGCGTCGGAGATCATCAAAACGATTGAGGATTCTGTGAAGATCGACCCCAACTTGCAGTTGGATGAGATCATCGCGCTCGCGAACTTAGCGGTGAAGGTCGATACCGAGGAAGATATTCACTTCCGCATCATTGATGAATCGTGCACGCTCTTTAAGACCACGCCGGAGGGGGATATGATCCTGGTGCCGCTGCGGGATAAAATCCGCGCGGTGCGCGACGAGGTTTTCGGCTACGATAACGGCGAGGAGACCGCCGATTCGGTCGCGGAGGAAGCGGCGACCATCTCGATCCTCAACGGGACGTACACCGGGGGGCTGGCCTACGCGACGACCGAGTACTTCGAGGCGAACGGCTTGTCCGTCGCGGCCTACGATAACGCGGATCAGCAGGATTATACCTCTTCGCTGATCATCCTCAACCGCGATAAGCCCCACACAGCGGCCAAGCTCCGCGCCCTGCTGAATCTCCCACAATCCGCCGTGGTGAACGGCGCCAATCCCACCGCCGATTATGACGTGGTGGTGATTCTGGGGCTGGACTACGCGGAGACGCAGACGGATTTGCCCATCGAGCCGGAGGAGTAATCCTTGCGAAGGTTCC